>NZ_JBARMD010000325.1:0-23190 GCF_049802275.1 Occallatibacter sp.
GTGCAGACGTTTCCGCTTTGTCCGATTAGAATTTCATTGTCGTTCTTTTGGTGGTCGCCATGCTGGCCACGGTCCTTACAGCGGTTGCGAGCTTCGCTGCCGCTACGGGGCCGCTGGGCTTTGTGGTCGACTTCTTGGTTGCCTTCTTGGAAGGGCTGTTTCCGATCAGAGATTTCTTTGTGATTGCCATTGTCGAATCCCCCAAAGTTTGGAATTGAACTTCTTTACGCCGAACTATAGTGCAAGCCGGGGGCCAAATCGCAGCCAGGGGCTGATATTCATTTAAGTTGTTGTAGAAGTTGTATTTAGTGAAATCGCTCCGGCTCGGCCCGCAATCAGTTGAACAGGGCAGTGAGGTTAAAAATCAATCTTTCACCGGTGAATTTTTAGCCTCTCGCAAACTTATAGAGAGTATTTCCGGCAAAGGTACTTCATCTTCTGGACATCGACGTTGAGCAGGCGGGCCGCGGCGGTTTTGCTTCCTTGTCCTCGATGAAGCGCGGTTGTGAGCAACGCGATCTCAAGTTGGCGGACTTGATCATCAAAGTCTGTGCCCCCGTCGGGAAGAAGAATGGCTTCGCTGGCAACCAGGCTTTGCTCCAGCATCCGAAACGGAAGGTCGGCCGGACCAATCTCCTGGTGCCGCGTGGTGATGATGAGTCTCTGAATCAGGTTTTCCAGTTCGCGGACATTGCCGGGCCAGCTGTGCTCCTCCATCGCGGCCAGGGCATCGGCACCAATTCGCTTCATGGGGATTCCGTTGGCGGTGCAATGGATCTGCAGGAAGTGCTCGCAGAGCAAAGGAAGATCGCCGATGCGCTCGCGAAGCGGGGGAAGTTGAATGGGGATCACGTGGATGCGGTAGTAGAGATCTTCGCGGAATTTTCCCGTGCGCGCCATCTCTTCGAGCGGCTCGTTGGTTGCGCAGATGAGCCGAAAATCGATTTTGCGAAACGTTCGGCCGCCGAGACGCTGAACGTGGTGATCTTCGAGGACGCGAAGAAGTTTGGTTTGCAACGGTAGGGTGAGGGTCGCGATTTCATCGAGGAAGAGCGTGCCGCCATCCGCCAGCTCAATGTGGCCTGGACGAGATTCCGTGGCGCCGGTGAATGCGCCTCGCTCGCTGCCGAAGAGTTCCGATTCGATAAGGTTCTCTGGAAGCGCTGCGCAGTTTAGCCGGATAAAGGGCTTGTTTGCGCGACGGCCCAGGGCGACAATCGCGCGCGCCGCTAGTTCCTTGCCCGTGCCGCTTTCACCCCGAATAAGCACATTGATATTGCTCGCGGCGATCTGCTGAATGGCGTCGTAGACCAGGCGCATGGGCTCGCTTGCACCGATGAAGTCTTGAAACCGGCTGGCCTCGAGAGCCTGCTGCCGCGATCGTTCGCGGTCAGCCTCATCGCTGCGGCGGCGCATGGCCTCGAGCAGCGTCATCCGTAATTCAGACACATCCACCGGGTTCCGGAAGTGAGCGTCGGCTCCGGCGCTAGCCGCCTGCTTTTCGACCGAGCGGGCACGGGCGCGGCTCAGGGATATCAGAGTGAATTCTTGGTTGAGCCTGCGAAGTTCAGTGAGGACCGGCAGCCCCCCATACGGATCTTCTCCCTGGGTATCGATGTCCAGCAGCACGGCCGATACTTGTCTTTCCCGCGTCCAGCGGGCGAGGTCCTCATAGGTGTCGCGAACGACGATCTGGACCCAGGGCAACAGTTCGGTGCGGAGAGTATCGAGGAATTCTTCGTCAAGCGTGACGATGCAAACCGTAGGGAGCGGCGTAGCTGCGGATGCCTGGGAGGCATGGGGACCATTCTGCGCCGGGGACATACCGCATTCTATATAGGAAGCTTGCGCCTTTGCTCAACTGTTTTTCACGACAGGAGCGCAGGAAACAATGGTAGAGTAGGGCATTCCACCATCGAACGTGCGTGCACCAAGGTATCACCGAAACCGCGCACGAGTGTACCGGGACCTAGTTACCGGGGTGTTACACACAGAACCAAATTCCTGTTTCCAACTGATTAGGAAGGATGAGACATATACTCTATGTCTTGGGGAAACGCAATGGAGCCTCTGCTCAATCTGCAGGAATTCATGAAGACCGACCCTTCCACGGGGCCGACGCATAAGCCCGTAACCATGCCTGAGGTCGGGCTTCGCCAATCGGTTCTGGAGGATCTGGCGCTCAAGCACCTCTATCTTTCGGGTCCCTTCTCAGTCTTGGAAATGGCGAGACAGATGCGGATCAGCTTCGAAATTGCGAGCGAACTGTTGAAGAGGCTGCGCGCAGAGCAACTTTGCCAGGTCACCGGGTTGAGCGGACAGATCCCGAACCTTGCGATCACGTCACAGGGCCGGACGCGCGGACAGGAGTTGCTGTCGCAAAGCCAGTACACCGGGCCGGCACCGGTAACGCTGGCCAGCTATGTAGCCCAGGTAAAGCTGCAGAGTGTGGCGCACGCCGAAGTGCATCCGGCCGACGTGCAGCGCGCCTTCTCCAGCATGGTGCTTGACGATCGTATTTTGTGGCAGCTCGGAACCGCGCTGAACTCGGGCGCCGCGATCTTTTTGTATGGCCCGTCGGGCGTCGGTAAGACGTCCATTGCCGAATTGTTGTCCAAGGTGATTGCGGAAGATGCCGTGTGGTTGCCATACGCAATTGAGGTCGACGGGCAGATCATCACCGTTTTCGATCCCACATTGCACACCCGGATGGCTCATATGGAGCCGCCCAATCATGATGAAAGATGGGTGCTTTGCCAGCGCCCGTCTGTGATGGTTGGAGGCGAATTGACGATCGAGATGCTCGATCTGCAATTCAACCCGTCGACCAAGTTTTACACCGGACCGGTGCAGATGAGGGCTAACAATGGCGTGCTGATTATCGATGATTTCGGCCGCCAGAGGGTTCGGCCCGATGAGTTGCTGAACCGCTGGGTCGTTCCGCTGGATAGAAAGATCGACTTCCTCACCCTGGCAGGTGGGCGGAAGATCGAGATGCCGTTTGAGATGCTGGTCGTCTTTGCGTCAAACCTGGATCCCGCACAGCTTCTGGATGCGGCATTCCTGCGCAGAATTCAGAGCAAGATCCACATTGGCGAGGTGAGCGACGAGGAATTCTGCGAGATCTTCCGCAGAGTTGCAGTCGACCGCAAGATTGATTGCGACGATACGGTGGCGCACACGCTCATCGACTTCGTCCACGGCACGCTGAAGCAGGAACTGCGTTCCTGCTATCCGCGCGACATCATCAACCAGATTTGCTGGGCAGCGAAATACGAAGGCAAGGACCCGCAGATCAATCACCGCTCGGTAATGCGCGCCATCGAGTCCTACTTCCTCACCAAGGACTAGTCGAGCTTTTGACGCGTCAGGCGAGCGATTTCAGAACGCACTTCGTCTTCTGAGGTCGCTCGCTTTACAGCCTGCTCCAGCTCGCGCAGCTTTGCCCCTACCAGGAAGCGGTACCAGAATCCCTGGAGAACGTGGTAGACGAGCCCCCGCCTGCCGTCGAGAAACCCAAGCTGGACAACGTATCTATATAAAAAAAATAGAGTCGCGGAGATTTCAAAGGGGAGTCGATTGTAAACGGACTCCTTGAGGAACCGTTTGATTTTTGCCTGCTTTGCGGTCGCTTCGCCCGTGAGTGCCAGTTGCGGTTCAAACAAGTGGAGCCTCTGATTCAATACATCCAGCGCCTCCCTGCTTGCATAGCTGTTGTGCTTCGCGGTGAAGAAGGTGAGGTCATACAGATTGTGATCGGCGAATCCGCCGCGAAATGTCACCGTGCGCCCGTCGGTGAGGTACATATGCTCATCCATCCAGCGATCTTCGATGCGCGCTTTGCCGCGCCGCCAGATGCGCAGGAGGGTAAGCGGATATCGACCTCCCCAACGGATGAACTTCCCTTGAAATATTGTCTTGCGGTTCAGGTTGACACCCGTTACTTCGGGGGGAAGTATCGGAAGATTGACTGCGATCTCGGCGGCCAGATCTGCCTCAATGATCTCGTCCGCATCGAGGCGCATCACCCACTCTGAGGTGATCGGCGCATTCTCGAGCGCCCATTCGAATTGACGTGCGTAATTCTGAAACGGATGTTGCAGGACCTGCGCGCCACCAGCTTTTGCGAGCTCCACGGTACCATCTGACGAAAACGAATCAATGACAAAGATCTCGCGAGCGAAGCTGCGGATGTGATCGAGTGCGCGTGGCAGATGAATCGCTTCGTTATACGTCAGGATGATTACGGCGATATTGGCTTTCAGACTCATGCGAGGGCTCTGGTAAGCTTACCCGATTTCACGGGCTAAACCGAACCCACCTCAAAAGCAGCGCAGGTGCGAAAGACGGCCAACGATTAAAGGCATCAAAAGACTGGGTGCTGCGGTGTCCCTGCCTATCGGACAGAGTCTTCGCAGCACGTAAATCAGTCAGGGATGTCTAATTTCGCGATCGCAATCCCGCACCGCAGCGGATTGGAAAGCGCGAATCCCGCGTTGATCGCGGGACTCGCAAGCGTGGTAGGAGAGTCCTCTTTATGACTATCCACCACGCCTCGTTTCCAGCCGTGGCTTGCTTTTGCATGAGCGGCGTCAGGAGATTCCTTGACCGCACATGCCATGCCGCCCTGAGGGTTGAAGCGGCATGGCGATTCAAATCAATCAACGGTACGTCAGAAGTTCTGGTGACGAAGTACGTTCCGGGGAGTTACTTTCCCTTGGCGAGGTTCTTCGGAGATATTCTCCGCAATTGCGAAAGCAGACTTGCAGCGGATGGGGGCGCTTTTACGTCTCCAGCAAAAATCTCTTGCGCCGAGATTTTCTTCCCGTAAAGTTTCTCGTTGTCATCGTCAGACGGGCCTAGACTCGTCCCGGAGAGAGAAACCCCGGCAAAGACGCCTTGTGCGCGAGAATAGGAAAGCATTTGGGCCTGCATCGTGGCGGTTGTAGAGGCTTCAGCATCCCGTCCTACAGGACCGGCAGCGATGCTGGTTTCAGCGCCTAACTTGGCTCTTCCCTTCATCACCGAACGGGCACCATCGTCATTCATCACCAGGATCACAAAGTCGGTTGCCTGCCCGCCCGCCTGCAAGCCGAAGCTTCCGCCGCTGGATTGCATCATGATAGGTGCGCCCCAGGGACCGTTAAAGTTTGCGCCGCTCCGACATACCATCACGCCCTTGCCGTACTGTGCACCAACGATGAACGAGGCCTTTTTGACTGAGGGCAGAATAATGACGCAATCTGCCTTGTTCAGCACATTGATGGGAAGGCCGCTGCTGGCAATTGAAAGATCCTTAAATACCTGGCCTGCCGCGGTGACTCTGTCGCTCGGCTCTTCTGCTGGTGCGAACAGTGGCGCCAGGCAAAGCGCGCCAACCAAAAAGCCGTACATCAGGTTCGTTTTCATGAGCCGATTTCGAGTTTTCGATTCAAGCATTTGAGCTCCTTCAAGGTGTTTCGTCGTAACTCGCCAATCCTACGTCACCCCAAGCCGGGCAAAGAACTGTCAGAAGTGACAGGCGTGGAATGGGTCCGATTCGCCGCTTCAAGGAAGCAATTGTTCGATTCGATATTGAGCGACGAAGGGGCGCGGGCTGTGACGGGCTTCTGTCGCTCGCTCGTGAATCTTTATTTGGAATCCATCAGAAGTTCCGGTTTTTGCAGAAGAAGGCTGCCTCGTCCCTTTTTCAAAATGCCTTCGCGCTGCCAGGTGCTCAAGACGCGGCTGACGGTGAATGGCGTTACATTCGCACCAGCAGCCAGGTCTTCGTTGGCGACTCGAATTTCGACGCCATCAGGACCGGCCTGGCCGATCCCGCAAGCCAGGCTGAGCAGCAGGCTTGCAATGCGACCCGAAGCGTCGTCAGACATTAAAGAAATCCTCGCTGAGATTGCCCACGCGATGTGCTCAGTTACCGCGATGGAGAGAGCGTTGTCCAGCAATAACGGAAAGCAAGACACGAGGTCCCGAATGGTCTTCCTATCCCACACCAACACACAACTGCCCGCCTCCACTTCAGTGCTGGCCAAATATTGAGAGGGACAAGACAAAATCGTTACGCCACCGAAAAACTGTCCGGCGGTCAACCAGTGCAGAATGATCTTTCGACCGCTGCGCGTGACTGCAAATTGTCTACCCTGACCCTTTGTGAGGAGGAAAAGTCGCTCTGCAGGATCATCACGCTGAAGGACCACAGAGAACCGGGGAAATTGCCGGTGGGTCGCCATGGACAAGATCGAACTCACTTCGGTTGTCGTCAATCCGGAGAAGAAGCGGGGCTTGAGCCGATCAGGCAGGGCAGCCACCCGCTTGTCACCCAAGGATTTGCAGTCGCAGTTCACAAGAATCCTTTATCTGGACGAGATGCAAAAGGTCTCGAATTGGCTTCGGCAGACCGCGCGAGAGTCAGGATAGCGGTATAACACAAAATGGCTATATCGTTCCACACTAAACTGCCATCTTCCACCCCCCCGTACGGCGTTAAGTTGGTCTTGGAGAGTGACAATTCTGCTTCGCAGTGCTCGGCTTTGCAGCAGCGGTTCATTGTGGTGGTTTTACAACCTGGTCCCAATCTGGTCTGAACGCGATGTTGCCGCAGTAACGAACCCGAATGCCGCGTGGGGAACATTCATCCTATTACCTGAATATGCAGCGTGATCTCCAAAACGGAAATGATCGGTGCGCAGATTTTTCTGCGGGGGAAATAGCACGCGCCTGCATCGAATACGATTACATTGACCTTGATTTTCACCTGACACCGAACGGCTGGATCATGGGCGACATTCGATGCGTATGCAGGGATGTGTACATGACCAAGCCGGCCCCCGTCGATCGAGTCCTCACTTTGACGCACAGGACGCACGAAGTCTCGACGCGCTCGAACCAGCTACGCTCGGTCACAGTCGCCTGGCGAGGCGAGGCAACCGACGCTCAGATCGCCGAGCTAAGGGCGAAGTACCCGCCCCCGTTCAATCCCGAGGACGAATCGACACGGCACGTTTTCTCTGCTGACGCTTCCTAGGTTTTGTTGTAACGGAGCGATCCGAACGCCACATCCCTCGTCGACGGAAAGCTCCAGGATCTTCTTGCACGGCATCCCAAATCGCCGACAATTCCGCGCGGCGGCTCTAATGACGAACCGTAAACTTCGTCATCAACGCGCCGACTGCTTGCGTCGATTTCATGAGCGCGAGGCGGATATATCTCCAAGAAAATCGATTTTTCTATTGCTCTTTCCACTTTGAGCAACTAGATTTATTGGGGCCGGAGAGCAGCCTTAACCGAGGGCCGTTCCATGCCCTGGTTGATTGGCCTGTTTCCGTCCGGGAGTCGTGCAAGTGGGCTGTTCACATCGATTGTTCGCCGTTTCTGCCGACTACGAGGCGGCAGCTTGGCTAACTGGTTTGAGTGTCTCGCCGATCCAGTTCCGAGCAAAGACAATTGCCCCGAAGCTAGTTCCACGGGGCTCACGCCGGAGCCGGGGATTTCCTGGTTCCGCAGGCCGCTACGTGAATGTTGTCACCCGCAGGCGCCTGTGCCCCAAGTCAGACTCTCACTTCTCACTCAATTGCCGTGCATTGCCGCGAGCATGAAACCCAAGGAATGGATCGCATGAAAAAGCAGAAGTCCGCAGTTGCCGTATCCGCCCGCAAAGCTTCTTCCTCCTATAAAGATGCCAAACTTCCCTCCGCCAGGCGAGTGAAGGACCTCCTTTCGCGGATGACGCTGGAAGAAAAGGCCGCACAGATGATGTGCGTATGGCAGTCGAAGGCCCAGACGATGTTGAATGCGGAAGGGGACTTCGATTTCCAGAAGGCGAAGAAGTCGTTTCGCAATGGCCGCGGACTGGGGCAAGTGGGCCGGCCGAGCGACGCGGGCGGTGGCAAAGACGCTCGCAGCATGGCAGTGCTGACCAATGCCATCCAGAAGTTTTTCCTGGAGAACAGCCGTCTGGGGATTCCGGTGATGTTCCACGAAGAGTGCCTCCACGGCCATGCCGCTCCGGGCGGAACAAGTTTCCCGCAGCCTATTGCATTGGGGGCGACCTTCAACCCTGCTCTCGTGGAGTCGCTGTTCACGATGACGGCTCTCGAGGCGCGTCTTCGCGGCGCGCATCATGCGCTCACACCGGTGGTGGATGTGGCCCGCGAGCCTCGCTGGGGTCGCGTCGAAGAGACTTACGGCGAAGATCCTTACCTGGTTTCACGTTTGGGAATCGCAGCAGTGCGCGGCTTCCAGGGCGAGAAGAACTTCCGCGACAAGCAGCATGTGCTGGCCACACTCAAGCACTTTGTAGGACACGGACAGCCGGAGTCGGGCATGAACTGCGCTCCCTCCAATGTATCGCTGCGGGTTTTGCAGGAGACATTTCTTTACACATTCAAGGAAGCGCTGCGCGAAGCAGGTGCCGTGACGCTGATGGCTTCGTATAACGAGATCGATGGAGTTCCGTCGCACGCCAACAAGTGGCTATTGCGGGATCTGCTGCGCAAGGAGTGGGGCTTCAAGGGCTTCGTCGTGTCAGACTATTACGCCATCTGGGAACTGGGTTACCGCCCCGACACGCACGGCCACAATGTCGCCAAAGATAAAAAGGAATCTTGCGCGCTTGCTGTTCAAGCGGGCGTCAACATCGAGTTGCCCGATCCAGACTGCTACTTGTACCTGGTGGAGTTGGTCAAAAAAGGCGTGCTGAAAGAGTCGCAGCTCGACGATCTTGTCGCGCCGATGCTTTTCTGGAAATTCGAAATGGGATTGTTCGACGATCCCTACGTCGATCCCGAAGAAGCAGACCGTGTGGTTGGATGCGATGAGCATCGCGCCCTGGCGCTGATCGCGGCGCATGAAGCCATCACCTTACTCAAGAATGAAAATGGCATCGCGCCGCTCGATCTGAACAAGATCAAGACCATCGCGGTGATCGGACCCAATGCGGACCGCGGCCTTCTGGGCGGATACAGTGGTGTCCCGAAGCACAACGTCACAGTGCTGGATGGTATCAAGGCCAAAGCTGGCAAGAAGGTTAAGGTCCTCTACAGCGAAGGATGCAAGATCACCATCGGGGGCTCGTGGAACCAGGATGCAGTGGTGCCCAGCGATCCGGAAGAGGATCGCAAGGCGATTGCGGAAGCGGTACGTGTGGCGAAGAAGGCCGATGTTATCGTGCTGGCGATCGGCGGAAACGAGCAGACATCGCGCGAGGCATGGGGATTGAATCATATGGGCGATCGCACCAGCCTCGACCTGATTGGACGTCAGGAGGAACTGGTGAAAGCGATGGTCGCCCTGGGCAAGCCGGTTATCGTGTTCCTGTTTAACGGCAGGCCGCTCTCCATTAACTATGTCGCAGAGAATGTCCCGGTGATTTACGAGTGCTGGTATCTCGGCCAGGAGACTGGACGCGCCGTCGCCGACGTGCTCTTCGGCGATTACAACCCTGGCGGCAAGCTGCCGATCTCGGTGCCTCGCTCTGTTGGTCATCTGCCCGTGTTCTATAACTACAAACCGTCAGCACGGCGTGGGTATCTTTTCGACGATGTGTCGCCGCTGTATGCGTTTGGCTATGGTCTCAGCTACACCAATTTCACGATCGCAAATCCACGCCTCACAAAAAAGAAGATTCGTACGGATGGGGCGACGCAGGTTTCCGTCGATATTACCAATACCGGAAAGCGTGCTGGCGCGGAAGTAGTGCAACTCTACATCCGCGATCTGGTAAGTTCGGTGACTCGGCCGGTCAAGGAACTCAAAGGCTTCCGCAAGGTGTGGCTTGAGCCGGGCGAGATCACCACGGTTACTCTCGATATCACTCCGGCGCTGCTCTCCTTCTATGACGTGAATATGAAGTACGTCGTCGAACCTGGCGATTTTGCAATCATGGTCGGCACTTCTTCACGCGATGCCGATCTTCAAATGTTGACCCTGCAAGTAACACGGTAGTTCGTCCCGGAACACTGGCGAAAGACGAGGCAGTGATGATCGAGAAACTTTCTTTCGGAGAGAAGTCAGGCTACGCCCTCGGCGACATGGCGGCCAATTTTGTCTTCCAGGCAATGTTGGCGCTGCAACTGGACTTTTACACCCACACCTTCGGCCTCACAGCCGCGCAGGCAGGAACGCTCTTTCTTGTAGTCGGCCTCAGCGTGGCGTGTCTCAACCCAGTCATGGGCGTGATCGCCGATCGCACCAGCACAAAGTGGGGAAAGTTCCGCCCCTGGCTGCTGTGGTCGGCGTTGCCCTTCGGCATCATCGGCGTCCTCACCTTCACCACGCCCGGTTTCAGCCCAGCCGGAAAGATCATCTATGCGTGGATCACCTACATCCTGCTCAGGGTGATCTACACGGTCAACAACGTACCGTACGCCTCGCTTACTGCGGTCATGACCTCAGACCCTGACGAGCGAACCAGCATCGCATCGTACCGGCAAATCGCCGCTAACTCCGCCGGCTTCATTGTCGCCAGCCTCGCTATCCCGATGGTCAAATTCTTCGGTCGCGGCGATGATGCGCGCGGCTACCAATACACCATGGGTCTGCTCTCGGCGCTGAGCGTTATCTTTTTCATCGTTGCTTTCTTCGCCACCAAAGAACGCATCCAGCCTGATCCACAGCAGAAGACCAATCTCGGCCAGGATCTCTCTGACCTTTTCAAGAACCGTCCCTGGGTGGTGCTGTTCCTCGCCACCTTGTTCTATTTCACAGCCATCGTAATTCGCGGCAACGTCATGCTGCCTTATTTCCGGTTCGTTGCTGGTAATGTCGATCTCTTTGCATGGTTCAACGGATTTGGCCTGGCCGCATTGCTCGTCGGCGTCGCTTGCTCCACCGCCGTGTCGGTTCGCGTGGGCAAGCGCCAGCTCTTTATCGGCAGCATGTTGTTATCGGGCATCTTTAACATGGCGTTGTTCGTTATTCCTCCCAGCTCCACCGTGGCGATTATCGCTGTGGAAGTGCTTCGCCAGTTCGCTTACGGATTGTCGGGCCCCATCATCTGGGCGATGATGGGCGACGTAGCCGACTACGGTGAATGGAAAACAGGTCGTCGCGCCAGCGGTACAGTTACAGCCGCGGTCGTCTTCGCCCTATGGGCAGGTCTCGCTCTCGGTGGTGCAATTGCTGGCTGGCTCTTTTCGTTCTACGGTTTCGTCTCTGGAGCAGACGTGCAATCGGCACATGCACAATCCGGCATTCTCTTGACCGCCAGCATCTACGCGGGACTCGCGTTCTTCGCTGTCGCTGCCTGCCTGTTCTTCTATCCCATCTCGCGCGAGGGAAACCAGAAGATCGCCAACGAACTGTCTGAACGGCGCAAGGCATTTGCTCCAAACACGGCTTCGTAGGCATCACTATCCAGCCATCAAAGGCTAAGAAAAGGAAGAACCATGTTAACGAAAACGCGGACTAAGGCTGGACTGGCGGCGTCAGCGGCACTCATTGCCACGCTTGCGGCAACGGCCCAAACACCGGCTTCTTTGAAAGAGGCCTACAAGGATGCGTTTGTGGTTGGCGCGGCAATCAACAACGCACAGATCACGGGCCAGGACAGCCGCGAAGACGCGATCATCAGCGAGCAGTTCGATTCCATCTCGCCGGAAAACGTGCTCAAGTGGGAGCGGGTTCATCCTGAGCCAGGCACTTATGCCTTCGATCTTCCTGATCAGTACGTGGCCTTCGGCGAGAAGCACCACATGTTCATCGTGGGCCATTGCCTGGTGTGGCACAGCCAGGTTCCGGCCTGGGTCTTTCGAGATGACAAAGGGAACCTGGTCGACCGCGAAACCCTGCTCAAGCGGATGCACGATCATATTCAAACGGTTGTTGGTCGTTACAAGGGTCGCATTCAAAGCTGGGACGTTGTCAACGAAGCGCTAAACGAAGACGGTACCCTGCGCCAGTCTCCGTGGCTCAAGATCATCGGCGAAGACTACATTGAGAAGGCCTTTCAGTACGCGCACGAAGCCGACCCTCAGGCGCAGCTTACCTACAACGACTACTCGCTGGAAAATGAAGCCAAGCGCAAAGGGGCGGTCGCACTCATTGCGAAGCTGAAGGCCGAGGGAGTTCCCGTTACATCCGTGGGCCTGCAAGGGCATCTCGGTCTCGAATGGCCTTCGGTTGAGACCGAGGACGCCACGATCTCCGACTTTGCAAAGCTCGGAGTCAAAGTGGTGATCTCGGAACTGGATATCGACGTGTTGCCCCCGGCAACGAAGAAGCAAACCGCAGATGTCTCGCTGAAGGTTGAACAGGATGCGAAACTTAATCCATACGCCAGCGGATTGCCGCAATCCGTTCAGCAGGAACTCGCAAAGCGTTATGCCGACTTATTTGGCGTGTTTCTCAAGCACCGCGATGTGGTCACCAGGGTCACGCTGTGGGGTGTAACGGACGCGGATTCGTGGCGAAATGACTGGCCAGTGAAGGGGCGCACCAGCTATCCATTGCTCTTCGATCGCAGCGGTCAGCCGAAACTTGCCTTCCAGGCAGTTATTCGAGTGGCAGCGAACACCGAAACAAAATAGTTCCGCGCGAGCCGCGAGTTACACGAAATTGCGGGTTGAGCAACCCGCTTCGGAAGTGTTCGGTGAACGGCAACTCCGATCGGGCGGCACTCACCCAAGGGGTTCACCTCAACTGCTGTCAAGTGTGCCTTCATCATCCGTCGCGCCAACCCGCACATTCCAAGGGTGAAAAGAACGTGGGCATTTTGCATGCAATTGTTCTCGTCTGGCGCACAATCAGATTGATAGGAGTTCTCATGTGCCAGGTGACACACTCATCGATTCCGCTCCAGGCTTCAGCTGCTTCGAAACGAGAAACACTGTGCCCCATTCATCGCAGCTTTATCGCGATGAGTGGGCGCGAAAACGAACGCAGCACCACCAGGCATGTCCCCGGTCCATACACCACACCCCCTCCCCCCTCCCCCCTGTGAAACTGTGAAGCCAACCCTGCGGGCTCGTAAACCCAGCAGCATCAATCCACCATGGTTGAGATCCCACAGCTTCACAGATCCTGTGAAACTGTGAACGTTGTTGCTGCCGGATGCAATTACCATCTGCCAAAGCGGGTTTGTTTGGACTTGGGAGCGCCGAGTATTTCAGGGCTTCAAACAGGCCGTTGCGGAACGGCGCAAACAATCAACTGCTTGCTCTGGGGCAACGACTACATTCGCGAATCATGCGAACATCTAAACAACACTTAACAGATTATATAAATGGCCAATGGGGTCGAGGCAGCTGGGCAGTCTTCGGACTGTCCAGTACCTGGAAGGGTCTCGTCTTCCCGCAGACGAAATCCACCGGCCTGGATTGAAAATGGCGGGCTTTCATTTACTCATTTCCAGGCAGTCGGAAATCGGCAATCAGGGGCAGATGATCCGATGCGATCATCGCTTTGCGGGTTTTCCATATCTTTGTGCTCTGCATCTCCAGCGGAGCCTCGTAGTAGCAATGATCTAGGCTCAGGATGGGGAGCAATCCGGGATAGGTCCGCGCAGACCGCCTGTTCCGTATCGGGCGATCGCTTTGGAAACTCTCTTGCAGTAGCCTCGTCGTCAGCCCGCGTGTCCATTCGTTGAAATCGCCAATGACAATACGCGGCCCTCTTAAATCGGGCTGCGCAAGTATCTCCGCGCCGAGCAGCACCTCAATCTGGCGACGCCGCTCGATGTAACCGGTTCCCAGGTGCACATTGAAAACGTTGATCCGGCGGTCCTTGTCCACCTGAATGGCGCACTGCAACACTCCGCGCTCTTCGCGCTTCGATTTCGTGATGTTGTGTGTGCGTGTTTCTTCGATCGGAAAGCGCGTCATCAGCATGTTCCCATAGCGCCCGCCGTGCAGAGGACGGGTTTCGCCGAACGCCACATTCAATTTCGGAAACGCCTCTGAGATCTGCCGCGCCTGGTCATATCTGCCAGTGCCTCCTTCTGCATCCACAATCTCCTGCAGACACAGAATGTCCGCCTCGAGATCCTCTATCACGCGAATCACTCGATCCGGCGAGACGGTGCCGTGAATGCCTCGGCACTTATGCGTGTTATACGAGGCGATGCGGAATTGAACCGATCTCTTGTTCATTGCTGCCGCTCAAAGACCATTCCCATAAGCTCTGTCGCGCGCTCGGCTACGGGGCGACGGTTCCACTCTTCCAGTGAGATTCTCCGGCTCTGATCCAAATCGAGCGCCATGTCATTTTCAAAACGCATCGCTACGCCACGATCTCGCACCGCAAGGTTCACTTCGTCATTAATCCCAAACGATCGATTATCAAAATTCGTCGACCCGACAACTACCCATAGATCATCCACGCACAGCACCTTTGCATGGATCATGGCCGGATGATATTCATACACCTCCGCACCGGCCTTCAACAGTTCGCCGTACCCCGCACGGCTCGTGCTCCGCGTAACCATATGATCGCTCTTCCGGCCGGGTACAAGGATACGCATTCGCACTCCTCGTTCTATTGCACGGCAAAGCTCCTGCATCAGGCTTTTATCTGGAAGAAAATAAGGGGTCGTGATCGCAATATTCCGTCGCGCCGAAGCCAGCAGCAACTGAAATAGGATCCTTGCGCGCGTCGCTCCACCCACCGTGGGAGTGCTATTGACGACCATCGAAACCATCCCATGTTCATTCTGAATCTGCGGAAAGTACGCGTCCCCGGTCAGCAATTCGCCAGACGATGTCAGCCAATTTTCCGCAAAGGTTGACTGCAGGTTGTAAACCGCTTCCCCTTCGATCCGCACCGCGGAGTCGCGCCATCGCGGCTTGCCGTGTGTCCCCACATACCATTGGTCGGCGATGCCGGCTCCGCCGATGAATCCGATCCTGCCGTCGACAATCATCAACTCCCGATGGGTGCGATTATCCATATGCATTAGCCGGTACCACCGTGGAGAGTTGTACCACTTCACTCTGCCGCCCGCCTCGAGCAGCGGTTTGAAGAATGACTTCCCGGTTCCCGCACTTCCAAATGAGTCCAGAACCAGATTCACATGAACACCGGATTTTGCGCGTTCCGTCAATGCCTCGAGATATTGTCCTGCGATCTCGCCTTTTTGGAAGATATAAGCCTCCAGGTTCACGCTCTGCCTGGCGCCGCGAATTGCATCGAGTTCGGCTGGATAAAAAGAAGAGCCGTTTGTGAGCACTTCCAGGTCACCGGTCCGATTCAACTGTGCATCCGTCAGCGCTTCCACGATCTCGAGAAACCGATCCGCATCGTTCGCAGGCAATTCCTCCGGGTTAGTCAGCTTGTAGCGGGGAGTGGGAGCGAGCAACCCGCCCAGCAGGGAGGATCCCACAAACACCAATCCGATCAGGGCAAGCACCGCCACGCCAGTCGGCACCGACACTACCATCATCGATATCAGCACAATGGGATTCCTCTCCCCGTTTTGAGCATTCTCTTTATATTGGGGTAGGCAATAATCGAAGCGATCACCGGAGATTAGATGCGCGCGCAAAGGCAACCGTTCTCCGCAACCGAGTACCCATGCGAAAGTAACTCAGCCGCTATTCTCGTTCCGGCAGATTCTGCATGTCGATTCCGAGTTGCTGGCATTTCTTGTAGAGATGGCTGCGCTCAAGGCCAAGCGCCCTTGCAGTTTGCGTGACATGTCGTCCGTGCCGCTCTAACTCCGCCAGCACCGTCTCCCGTTCGAACGCCAGTACACGCTGTGCCAGCGGTCCCGCGCCGGCTTTGTCTGTGCTCGTGTGCAGCGGGCCTTCGCTCCGCTTCGCAGGCAGTGTTGTGCGGACGTCTTCCTCATTCACTTCGCCGTCGGCCAGCAGAAGCAATCGCTCCACCACGTTCCGCAGTTCTCTGATGTTTCCCGGCCACGCGTATTCCTTCAAGGCCTCGATCGCCAACGGGCTGAATGGTACAGGTTTCCATCCGTTTTGTGCGCTCACCTGGCGGGCAAAGTGCTCCACCAGCGTCGGCAAATCCTCGCAACGATCGCGCAGCGGTGGCAGAGTCAGCGGAAATACCACCACCCGGTGATACAAGTCGCGCCGGAATCCGCCACTCTCGACAAGTTGCTCGAGATTCCTATGCGTTGCTACCACTACGCGCACGTCAACCTTGGTTGGCTTGTCGGAGCCGATCCGTTCCACTTCGCCTTCTTCCAGCACGCGCAGCAATTTAGCCTGCATCGCCACCGGCATGTCGCCGATTTCATCGAGGAACAAGGTGCCCCGATGCGCCTGCTCAAACTTGCCGTTGTGTCGCTGCGCTGCGCCCGTAAACGATCCTTTTTCGTGTCCGAACAACTCGCTCTCAATTAATTCCGCTGGAATCGCCGCACAATTCAGTGTGACAAACGGCCCAGTCGCGCGATGACTTTTTTCGTGTACTGTCCGCGCCACCAGTTCTTTCCCGGTGCCCGTTTCGCCATAAATGCAAACCCGCGACTCACTGGCAGCCACGCGCTCAATCTGCGCCATCACGCGCCGCATCTTTTCCCCGCTCCACACCATCGTGTGCTTGCCCACGCGCGTACGCAAATCGCGATTCTCTGCTTCCAGTCGGGTCAGCTTCATCGCATTGTCGACCGTCACCAGCAGCTTCTCAGTCGTCAGCGGCTTCTCCAGGAAGTCCAGCGCGCCCAGTCGTGTCGCGCGTACTGCCATCTCGATATGCGCCTGCCCGCTCATCATCACCACCGGCGTTGCAACCCCGGCATTTTTCAGATCTTCGAGGAGCGCCAGTCCGTCGCGCTTCGGCATCACTACGTCGCTCAGGATCAAGTCAAACGACTGTGCCTGTGCCAACTCCAGTGCGCGGGCGGCGTTGTCGCACACCACCGCCTCATGCCCCGCCAGCCGGAAGGCGCGCGAAAGCGAAGCCAGGGTATTGGCCTCGTCGTCGACTATCAGGATTTTTGCGCTCATGCGTCTGCCTTCGGCAAAGTAATTACAAACGTGGCGCCCTGCCCGGCGCGGCTCTCCACCGCTATGGTACCTTCATGGTCCGCTACTACCGACTGCACAATTGCCAGTCCTAACCCCGTTCCGTGCTGCTTGGTCGTGTAGTACGGAGTAAAGAGCCGCTCGCATTCCTCTGGCGTCATTCCCTGGCCTGCATCCGACACACGCAGTTCTACTGCATCTCCTGCGGGGTGAGCCGAGATCGTTATAGTGCCACCCTCCGGCATCGCATCCTTCCCATTCAGCACAAGATTCGAAAGAGCCCGGTGCAACAGTTCCGGATCCACCATCAACGGCATCGGCCGATCGTCAACCTCAGTCTCCACTCTGATCTTCGGTCCCTCTTCGTCACCTATCGCATAGAGTGCCCGCGCGCGCTCCACCACATCCTTAGCATCAATTCGCTCCAATTCCGGCTTCGGCATCTTGCTGAAGTCGCTGAAGCGGCCGATGATTTTTTTCAGGTTTCCAATTTCCATGCTCAGCGTTTGCGTGCTCTCGTTGAAAACTTCATCGAAATCCGCCGCCGGCAACTGCCGCGCCCGCACCAGGTTCTCCACCGTCAACTGCAGCGGAAACAGTGGATTCTTCAACTCGTGTGCAAGTCTTCGCGCCAGTTCGCGCCACGCCGCCACGCGTTCACTTTGCACCAGCCGCTCGCGCTGATTCGATAACTCCCCCGTCATGTGATTGAAGCTGCGTGCCAGCACTGCAACCTCATCGCGCCCACGCACCGGTACTTGTGTGTCCCAGCTCCCGCTTGCAACTTCTTCTGCCGCCCGCGCCAACTCCTCCACTGGCCGTGACACGCGCGCCGCAATCCACAGGCTGAAGATGATCGCCAAGAGGATGCCGCCGCTTGCAACACCGTACGCAATCGCGCGAATCTGCTGTTGTTCGGCCACCAATCCGCCGCGCGAGATCGCCACTGTCAGCACCGCCAGCACTGTTCCGCTGGTGTTCTTCAACGGAATCGCCGTCGCACTCACGCTGTCTTCCCGTCGTGGTGTCAAATAGAGGATGCCGCTCGTTTGCTGGCCACTGTTGCGTGCCTGGTCGATCAACGATGCATAGTGCACTGCCCCCGGAGGATCCCCGCTCGCACTCACCAGCCTCTTCGGATCAAAAGCCGTGGGGCCGGTGCCGCCCGCATTCGCACCGCCGGCAATCGCGCCCGCGTCGCTGTACAGTCCCACCTGCATCCCCGGAGCAACCGGCAGATCGGCAAGAAAACTCTGGTCCAGCCGTCTGCCGCCAACCAGCTTTACCGCCGGCTCGGCCCCGTGAATAGGACGCACCGCGAAGAGGCCCAACACCGAGCTGCCATCCGGCAATTCCTCCCGCTTCAAGAACGGTGTCTCTTCGGCTTCACTTGCCGCAGGCTCGCCATAACCGAATCGCGCCGGCCACTGAGCCGAACTCACAATGTTTCCGTCCGGCCCGATGATCTCAAGGAAATCGAGCTGCGCATCCTGGGCCAGAGCCTGCGCTTCATTCAAATACGGAGCAGCATCATTCGACTGCACCAGCTCAAACGCCATGCTGCGCACGCGCTCCTGCCCCGCGATGTGATCTACCGCCGCGGCAACGTCCGCCGAACGATGTTGAAACTCACGCTGAAATTGGCTGACGAAGAGAGCAGTCTCATCCTGGTCGCGCTTTTCAAACACTTGCCGGATGCGTACCAGCACCGTCCACGCCACCGCGGCAACCGCAGCGGCCACGGTCAAAGAAAACATCAGCAGCAGCTTCTGCCGCAGACTCACCGCGCGTCCTCCAGTGAAGCATCGGCAAGGTCCGGCGTTCCATCCGCGCGAAGACGCAGGTCGCGCACGCGCGCGCCGATTGCAAAGGCGCGCGGCAGATCGAGCAGGGGAATCAACTTCTTCTCGTCGAGATAAGTCTGTTCCACCTTGAAGAGAGCCGCAGGTGTAGCCGCTTCAACCGGGGTCGCCGCACCGGCATCCCGCATCAGCTGCTCCATTGCCGCCGCCGGATCTGATCCGATAAGCGGCAGCTCTTGCAAGATCAAATCAGCATGCCGCGCACCGGCGCTTGCCATCTGTACGTTGAATCCAGCTTCGCGCAGATTCAGCACAATTCTCTGTGCTGCCAGTTGCATCGGGCCGTCCCCTTCGGTTGCCAGCGAAAACGGGCCGGTTGTCAGCCCTCCGCGTAATTCATGCGCCTTGTTGAGATCCCGCTCTGTTGGAAACAGGAACGAATATCCGCTGAGCCGCTGCGGCAGCAGGCTCGCCGTAACCTCACCCTGCTTTTGAAAGATCACATTGTAGAGCGCACTACGATCAATAGCTGCCGCAATTGCGCCGCGCAGTTTCACGTTCGCCAAAGCACCGACATCGCTTACCTGAAGCGCAACCAGCGTCACCGGCGGGGAAGTCAGCACGCTTAGCCTCTGCTGCTGCGCCTGTCGCAACTGCTCCGCC
Organism: Occallatibacter sp.; assembly: GCF_049802275.1. Taxonomy (NCBI): domain Bacteria; kingdom Pseudomonadati; phylum Acidobacteriota; class Terriglobia; order Terriglobales; family Acidobacteriaceae; genus Occallatibacter; species Occallatibacter sp. Next base: position 19,388 of record NZ_JBARMD010000325.1, read on the forward strand.
GGAACCTCCACCACATCCGCGCGCCCCACGCTCAGGTCAAGCCACTGCTCGCGCACCGGCCGATGCACTCGAATCTCGACAGCATCCGCAAACGGTCGTCCCTGCCAGCAATTTTCATTTGCAGTCAGCGCCAGCGTGCCGTTATTGAATCCGTTCACCTGGAACGGCCCCGTACCCGTCGATCCCGGAGGCGTCTTCCCATCGGCGGTCGCCGTCAGAGAGATCAGAAACTGATCGCCGGCCAGCAGCGTTGGCAGATTCGGCATCGGCGATTCATTTGTAAATACCACCAGCGGCCCCACAGCTTTCACCGCGGACCACGGACAATCCGCAGCACATGAAGATACGAGCGATGCCGCCACCGCTGCCGACGTCAACGAAGATCCATCGTGAAAACGCACTCCCGGCCGCAGCCGAAATTGCCAGCGGTGATTATTGTTGTCCGATTCCCACGTCAACGCCAGCGACGGCCGCAGCGCCCCGCTGCTGTCCAATTGCGTCAGCCCGTCGTACACCAGCCTCCGTGCAACTCCATCGGGTCGCTCCCACGCGTCTCCCGCAATCTCCACGCGAAGTGTGCCGCCATAATGCGGACGCGTCCTTCCCCAGGCGCAGATCCCGACCAAGACCAGAAGAGAACTAATTGCAGAGCGCCGTAACACGGTCCACCTCGTATTCACCTGCCGCATTGCGCACCGCTGCAAGCACGCTCTTTCCATCCTGGGCCGTCCACAGTGCCATTACCGTCCCATCCATCGCCAGAGACCCGCTTGCCGGGATCGCCTCAAGTCCGGGAATCTCAAACGAGCGCAAACTGTCACTCATAGCCTCGCCTGAACTCGACGCAATCACCTGCGTCCCCGCACCGCACCCCGAACGCATCACTGCGAAATCGCTTCCCCAGTCGCGCGTTCCCGCTATCGGGCGCATCATCCCGTTCTCGACAATCGAAACGTTGCCGTCAATTCCCGCCAGCAGCAGGGCTGCCCCGCCCGCCGCACGCGGGATCATTCCCGCCGAGTAAAACGCCGCCAGATCCACACCGATGCTCGGCGTCACAATGCCTGTGAAGAAGTCGCGCGCGGGATTGTAGAAGGCCTTCAACGATGGCGCGCCGCTCGCATCGCCGCTCTGGTACACCGGCCATGGATCATCGCTCGCGTGGCAGCGTACGCTCCATCCGCTGTCTTGTGTCGGTCCGCTCAGGGGAAGGGAATAGCTCCCTGCGCACTGTGCGCCCGGCGCATAGGCGGTAAAGCCGCCTCCATCTGCAGTCGGCAGCAAAACTCCACGCGGATCACGCGACAGTTTCTTGTCGATGAGAAAGGCGTTCGATTCGGTCCATCCACCGGCGAGCGCAGTGAAGATCGAAATTCGGTCCGCATACATCACCACGAAATGTCCATTGATTTCGGCCGCTGCCAGGATCGGGTTGTCACGCACAACGCCGCCAATTCGGTTAAAGAGGCCTATAACCTTCTGTTTCCGCAGTACCATTTGTGCATTTGCCACGGCTACCGGTTCCGTAGAAGCATCAACATGCACCATCGCGACGTGCGCCTCGCTTCCTTCCCGCACCTCGGCCACCCACAACCTCTCGCGCGCATTCTCGCTCAGGGTCACGCGAATCGCATTCGCACCCTCTGCACCGGAGAGGAGCACGCCGCGTGCCTTCAAGTCCTGTTCCAGCAGCTTCCGGATTGACGGAAGCTCGTTCATTTGAATTGTCGATAAACTGCGAATCGTCAACTGTGCCTGGCCCGGGCCAAGAATGTCAGCGACCTGCCCCGCCAATTCCGCCGCAGGTTGCGCCCATCGGCTGGGCACTTGAGGTGCCTGTGCCCTGCCCGCGAGCCCGGTTAACCCACACAACCCCAGCGCTACTCCCCAGATCAGCCTCATCACCCTCATCATTTCTCAGCTTGTTCGTTTGCGCGGATTATATCGTTTGCGGCTCTTTCCTTCCGCGTCTGAAGCTTTCCTTTTATCCCGCCAGAAGTTATGAGGAGACACAGCACCGCCGTGCCTCCTCATTTTGCGCCACCCCGCTGCACTCAGTGTCCGCTCTTCGGTTCAGGCTCCGATTCCGAATCCATCTCCTGTTTCACCATCGGAGCATTCGCCATGTTCTTGAAGACATCGTTTGCGAAAAAGAACTTTCCATCCGACGGCACCATCACCACCTGGATCTTGTCTGACAATCGCTCAGCCACGATCTTGTTGATCAGTAACGGAGACTTGTTCAGCAGCGCGGCCTCGCTCGTCATCCGTTCCGCATTGGCCGCTGCAATCAGCTTAATGCGGCTCGCTTCCGCATCGGCCAGCAGGTTGCGCCGCTGCAACTCAGCCTTGCTGTCGATCACCTTGGCTTCGGCATCGGCCTGCGCGTTCTGGATCGTTGCCTCCTTGCGAGCTTCCGCCTCGAGTTTGCTCTGCTCAATCTGCTTCTGCTTCAGCGGCAGAGTGTATTGCATCGCATCCGACTCGCCCTTGGCTTCAATCACCTTCGACTGCGCATCGCCCTCGGCCCGCTTCTCCTTCTGCTTTGCCTCGGCTTCTGCCTGCAACTCGGCAATCCGCACCTGTTTCTGCTGTATGTCGGTGTCCACCGTCATTTGGTCGTCCTGCTGTTCCTTCAGCAACAGTCCTTCCAACCCCTTTGCGTACTGCTCCGGCAGCTGGATGTCCGCCAGCATCACCTCTTCCACCACGATGCCGTCTGCCGCGAGCTTCTTCGTGATGATTCCCGCCGCCTCGTTTCGCACTTCCTCGCGCTTGCTTGAGAAAATCTCGCGCACCGTGTACGACGGAGCCAGCTGCCGCCACGCGCTCGCCACAACCGGAGGCACCAGCTCTTTGTCCGCCGGCTGTGGCAGATGCGCCTGCACGCTCGCCAGCTTGCTTGGGTCGAGCCTGTACCTCACCGTCACCGCCAATCCAATGTTCAGCCCTTCGCGGGACTGCACTGTCATCTCGTTCTTCAAGCCCGGCTTTCCCGCATCCACAATTCCCGCTGTGAACAGGTGATCGCGAAGGTCAAACATTTGCACGCTCTCAACTAGCGGAGTAACAAAATGCAGCCCCGGATACAGCGTCCCCGGCTCCGTCCCGCCGATCTGGCTGATGCGCACGCCGCCCATTCCACTCGGCACCACCACCATGCTTGTCGCAATTAACATTGGCAGGCAGGCCACCAGGGCCATCGCCAACGGCCCGCGCCACGCGATCGGAGCCGGCTCTGGCACCGCTGCTCCTGAATCAAGGAGCATCCCGTGCCCGCCGGACCTCTTCATTTGCAGATACCGGATGCGCATCCACAACCCATACAGCGGAAACACCAGAGCGGCAGCCATCAACGAAACTCCCGCAATCATCAGCATTATCTTCAGCGCAATCATTTCCCGCCTCCAAACTACCTGGGCTCCCCACAAACGGAGATTTTGTTCGTGGGGTGGTCCTCGTGCTTGTGCTCATTCCGTCCGCACGTCGACGAGAATCTTCCGCCGCGTGCCCCGTGTCTCCTGGCTCCCGGCCATGGAGCAATCAGCAGCCGGACCAGCCCGCCCAACGTCAACTCCTCGAATAGCAGCGCCGCCGCAACCGGCAGTAGCGCTGCTCCCAGCCCACTCACCGCATCCGCAAACAGCCTCATCACGCCCCCTTACTGGTTGTAGCCAATAACTGCCGTACCTTCAGCGGCCGTTTCGGTCGTGGTTGAGGCCGTTGCCGCCGGCGTAACCCCCGCCGTCGTCACCGGCTCCTGCATTTCGGCAACCACCGGCTTCTGTTCGCCACCAAACAAC
>NZ_JBARMD010000326.1:0-2016 GCF_049802275.1 Occallatibacter sp.
GCGTATGCACTGAATCGCACGGAACAGTCAGGTTCTGGATGTCTGAGGAATCAATTCGAGGAAATTGAGGCGAAGCCATTGGCTCCGCCTCTTTTCGTATCAAGCAGCGATAAGAGCGGATTTAAGACGAGATTGTCTCAGTCGTCGGACCTTTTCAGCGCGCTTGAGTTGCGCTTCCGGTCGAACAGCATTCACCTTGCAATCACCCAAGTAGCACTTACCGTCCGCAAGCCAGTATAGACCGTTCTGCGCTTCGACATCGCGAACGCCAATCTGTACATCGACTTCAGTAAGAAGCCAATTCCGCTTCTCTGGCAGGCCGCGAAGAACGAGTTTGCCAAAATCTTCAGCGAGCCTCTTAGCGCGGTCCTCGTGGCCAAGGAAGTCCTTGAGGATCGCGAAGCCGATGTGACGTTCGTGGTTGATGTACTTCGCAGGCTTCACAACAAGTTGATGACCTCCAGTCGGGTCGACACTGGGGCGATTGCGCCAGACTTGACCATTGGGCCATCCTGCGTACACCACCGGTTCGGAAGCAACAAGTTCCGGCTCCGGGTGACGATCCGCGATGAGAGCTTCGAGAAGCCCTGTAGGAATTTCGGCGTGTTGGGCAACCGCCTCGATCACCTTTTCAGGGATCGACTCGACGGATCCATCCGAGACGCTGCAGTTCCCTATTCCGTGGCCGATCCAACGGGCCACCTTGAAATTTCGTCCCTCCGGAACCCGGAGTTGAAAGAAGTAGGAGTCGATCCAAGGATCGTATCCGACATCAACTTTGGTGCCTTCTTTAAGAGGACTGAGAGAGTAACGGCTCATCGTCTGTCGAGGCCCCTCCATATTGGGCCCCGTTCTGTGTTATACCCCACGATTTTGAGTCAGCTGCGCAGTCGCGCCCTCTTTGTTTCCAAAGTAGGCACGCCGCCAGCCCCTCGCGATAGCTGTGACTCAGCAGTAACGTGTGTCACAGATCACACCACCCCGGCCCTAATATACTCACGGCGAAAATCTCCTCCCGAAAGTGCGAGGGCCCATTACAAGACACCGCTTCGCCGCGGTGCAGGAAAGGTTTGTTCGGCGTATGTTTAACTCTTCCAACACCTGGCGCAGAATGACTCGGCTGCTGTTCGCAATCGTTCTGCCCATGTCCTTCATTTTCCATGCGCACGCGCAGCGCGCACTCATTACTCGTCCGGTTGATGATTCCGTTCGCGTGTCTCTTCGCGGAAATGTTCATCCTCTTGCACAAGCGGCGAACGATCTGGGTCCAGTCTCGGATAGCGAGACAACTGGAACGCTTCTGCTGGTGCTCGGGCGTAGTGCCGAACAGCAGGCCGCGCTCGATGCATTCGCAAAGTCGGCCAGTATGCCCGGCTCCGTTCCATACCGCAACTGGGTGACGCCACAGGCATTCGCCAAACAGTTTGGTGCTAGCCAGAGCGACATTGCGCAGATCACAAGCTGGCTAGAGGCCAATGGGTTCAAGGTCGAGAAGGTCGCGAACGCTGGCAACGTCATTCGCTTCTCGGGAAATATGGGTGCTCTGCGCTCTGCCTTCCGCACGGAGATCCATCGTTATCAGGTGGGCGAGTCTGTTCACCTCTCAAACTCGATCGACCCATCCGTTCCCGCAGCACTCGCGCCGGTAATTCGCGGGATCGTAGCCTTGAACGATTTCCGGCCTAAGTCTCAGGCGATTCGTGGACCACACGCAACTCACACGGCACAGGGCCAAGATTCGAATCGGCCTCGCTCACAGCTGACGGTGTATGGTCCGACGCAGTGGGGTCAGCCACTGGCCGGATCTCCGAACTATGACGTCTACTTCCTGCCTGGCGCCGGCGATGCAGCGGTTATCTACGACACACCGAATTCTGCGATGAATCCCGCTTACAAAGGGACCACGTGGACGGGTGCAGGCGTAACAATCGGCATCGCGGCCGACTCGAACCTCAGCGCAGCAGCAATCGGAGACATCGCGAATTACCGTTCGCTGTTTCTGAATGAGCCGCTCGA
>NZ_JBARMD010000327.1:0-2806 GCF_049802275.1 Occallatibacter sp.
ACTTTGCAGTTCTTCTGCTGGCGCCGGTATTCCTTCTTCAGCTCATCGCTCTTCGAGGCTTCGTACTTCTGATCCAGCGAACGAATCTGCCGCTCGAGCGTACGCATGGTGTCGACGGTCTTGTTGACCTTGTCGAGCAGCCGCTTGCGCTCCAGGCCCGTGTACTTCAGCTCGCGCACAATCCGGGATACAAATACCTTCTCGCGAGCAATCAGCCAGCGCAGCTTGCGCAATTCCTTCTGGCTGGTCTTGCTGTTTGCCGCAGCCTGCTTCTCTTCAAATCCCGCGATCTTCTTCTGGTGCTTTACCAGCGCATCAATGCGTGCGACTGTGGAGCGCACGCGCGCCTGCACCACGTCTTCCGTCAGCTCTTCTTCGTCGAAGACCACGACTTCTTTCACGTTACGGACGCCACGCTTCAGGTCTTCACCCAGCGCCACAATTTCGCGAATCACGATTGGCGAACGCGAAATCGCTTTCAACACGCGCATCTGCCCGCGCTCAATGCGCTTGGCAATCTCCACTTCGCCTTCGCGCGTAAGCAGGGGCACCGTTCCCATCTCGCGCAGATACATGCGGACGGGGTCGTTGGTTTTTTCGAGCGTTCCCGGCGTCAGATCAAGCTCGACGTCTTCGCCCTCTTCGAGCTCAAAATCCTTCTCGGCGCCAAACTTCGGCGCGTCCAGCAGATCGATGCCCTGGCTGCCGATCGTCGTCATCAGGTCGTCGATGTCGTCTGGCGAAGTGCTGATGTCCTCCGGCAACATGTCATTCACGTCGCCGTAGGTCAGATAGCCCTTCTCCTTGCCGGTATCGATCAGGTTTGTGATATCGTCTTCGAATTTATCGTTGATGGCCAAAATGTTCCCTACTCTCCAGCGCGATCAAGTTTTAGCACCGGGTCGCGCGCCAGTGCAGAGCTCCTTCCGCACGCAACAAGATTTGGATGCCCAAACCTGCGCATATGCGGAGACGAACTCCCGTCCCCCCGCATGAAAAAAGCGGACTCAATGGTTGCTCGGAGCAGGATATTCGCGCTTCAGGTTTCGCCTGGTCGCCCGCGAGCCGAAGCTCATATGTGGGGCAGAGGGGGCGCGCATCCTCACAGAGATCAATAGATTAACACAGCGACTCCGCCATTAAACGGTGGAATTTCGGCCCGGATTTCCGCAGGTAACCCGCCATTTCCCGCGTGTTGTGTGGCCCCGGACCAGGCAGCACTCCTCGCCCGCCCGCTGTTCCTGTTTATTTAGACGTGTTCTGACCTTAAAGCGACTCAAGGAAATCAGTGTTTTGAGCCCTCAATTTCCACTCGATCCCGAGCCTCGCAACTGCCTCAGCGCCCGATCCAGCTCCAGTTTCCTTTGTGTCAAAATCGCCAACCCCGCATAATCGCCCCGCCGCTCCGCTTCCTGGATTTGCGCTCGCATATCCCGCAACTCCGCCTCATTTCTTCGTTGCTGCAGGCTCACAATCGCCCCCAGCACGGTGTCGGCAGATGGAGGCTCAGTTTCCGCCAGCAATGCCTCCGCCAGCAGCGCCCTCTGGGCCGGATCCTCAACTACGTCCATCGGATCGCGCACTCCCCGTTCGGCCAGGACCTGCAGCGCCGCAAACGCTCCAAGACCCTCAAACCACTGTGGTTGCCGCGATACCGCATCCACGGCCGTCCGACGCGCCTCCTCGTGCTCTGGATCGGTAATGGCCAGCGCCCGCAGCAACACCCGTTCCACCTCGGTCAGCGTCGTCGTCCGCACTTCGATGTGATCGCGTCGCCTGAGAGCCGCCTGCCGCAGTTCCTCCCGCAGCACCGCAGAGTCAATCCCCAGCTTCTGCGCCGCATCCATTGCGAATTGATCCCGCACCAGCTTCTGCGGAATCCGCCGAATATGGGGCAACAAGTAGTTCATCGCCTTCAGCTTCTGGTCCGCAGCCCCACCTGGAAACATCTGCCGCGCGCGCTCGATCAGGTAGTCCGACTGCCGCCGCGCTCCCATCACCGCCTGGGTGTAGGCCTCAACTCCCCGCTCCCGAATAAACCTGTCCGGATCGAGCCCCCCATCCAGCGTCACCAGCTTCAGATTGAAACCCTCTTCCGTTAACAAACTAATCGACTTCTCCGCTGCATTTGCCCCTGCGGCGTCGGGATCGAAATTCACCACCACATTCTGCGTGTGCCGCTTCAAAATCGCAACTTGCTGCTCTGTAAAAGCCGTCCCGCTGGTGGCAATTACGTGCTGAATTCCGCGCAAAAACAGCGAAATACAATCCATTTGCCCTTCAACCAGCAGCGCATACCCCGCCTGTCGGATTGCCGCTTTGGCCTTATCCAGGTTAAAAAGCACCTGCCCCTTGGTATAAAGCGGTGTCTCGGGTGAATTGATGTACTTAGCCCCTGCCTTTTCGCCCGTTTCCAGCGTTCGCGCCGTGAACGCGATCACCCGCCCGCTCTCATTGCAGATCGGAAACGTGACCCGCTTCCGGAACCGGTCGTAAATACGGCCTTCGGTGCCGTCTCCTTGTTCCTTCGAGCTGAACAGCCCGGACGCCCGAAGCGTCGCCTCATCCGCCATCCCGCTCAGCCGGTCGCGCAGTGCGCCAAAGCTGTCCGGCGCGTATCCGATCCTGAAGACCTTGATCCCCTCTGGCGTCATACCCCGGTCTGCAAGGTACTCGCGTGCCAGCGCTCCCTCCGGCCCGCGCAACTGCTCCTCGAACCAGCAAGTCGCCGCCTCATGCAGGTCGAGCAGTTTCCCGCGCATCCGGGCTTCAGCCGCTTCCTCTGGGGAGGAGAACTCCCGCTTGG
>NZ_JBARMD010000328.1:0-3533 GCF_049802275.1 Occallatibacter sp.
CCCATCTCTTTCGTTGACAAAACTGGCAGCCCCTGCGCATTCCCGCGTGCGAGATCGGGCGTCCGGAAGCCCTGCTCCAAGACCTTGCGCACCGACGATTCGATTGCTGCGGCTTCGGCTTCAAGGCCGCCGGAGTGACGAAGGATCAGCGCGCCAGTCAGGATTGCGCCCAACGGATTGGCCAGACCCTTGCCCGCGATATCCGGCGCCGAACCGTGCACCGGCTCATATAAATTGACCTTGCCGCCAATGGTTGCAGAGGGCAGCATGCCCAGAGATCCCGTAATCACCGCTGACTCGTCACTGAGAATGTCGCCGAAGAGATTTTCAGTGAGGACGACATCGTAGTTGCGCGGCTGATTCATCAGGTGCATGGACATCGCGTCGACGTACTGGTGCTCGACTGTCACGCCGGGAAACTCGGCGGCCACTTCGTTTACGGTTGCGCGCCACAGTTGCGAAACCTCGAGGACATTGGCCTTGTCCACGCTGGTCAGTTTCTTGCGCCGCTTCATCGCCAGCTCAAATGCGATCCGCGCGACCCGGGCCACTTCGTCGCGGCTGTAGCGCATGGTGTTCCAGGCTTCGCGGGTGGTTTTGTTCCACTCGCGCGGCTGGCCGAAATAGAGGCCGCCCAGCAGCTCGCGTACGAACAGGATGTCGGCGCCGTCGATAATCTCCGGCCGTAGCGGGCTGTTGACTGCGAGTTCCTTGAACGCAAATGCTGGGCGCAGATTCGCGAATCCACCCAGGGCCGCGCGCAACTGCAACAGGCCGGCTTCGGGGCGCTTGTCTGGGGGTAGGGAATTGAACTCGTTGCTGCCGACGGCGCCGAGGAGGACTGCGTCGGAAATGAGCGCGGTCTCAAGCGTCTCCTCAGGCAGAGGAGTGCCGAATTCCTTGATTGCTACACCGCCAATGAGACGCTGATCGAGGCTGAATGTGTGCCCGCCAAGTTGCAGCACCTCTTGCAACACTCTTTCGGCTTCAAGTGTGACTTCGGGCCCTATGCCGTCCCCGGGGGTGACTAGAATCTTGAGGTGCATTATGGTTATTCCCCTCAGGGGCTAAAGCCCCCCAATTCAAATTGCCTTTTTGGCACGACTGAAGTCGTACCCTGGTTACAAGACATTCAATGCCAACCGCAAGATTCGCGGTATTGGAATCAGTCCAGCTCGGAGACTGGCTCGCTATGCCGGTCGCGAATCGGATCCGGCAAAATCCCGATCAGGTCCTGGTCGTAGATGTTTTTCTTGCGATCGGCCAACGCCACAAAGCGGTAGTAGGTCTGCTGCAGTTCCTCGCGCGAGAGCGTGTACCCAAGCTGCTCGAGCCGATGCCGCAGCGCCGCGCGACCTGAGTGCTTACCGAGTACGAGGCTGGTGCGCGACACACCTACCAATGTCGGTGTCATGATCTCGTAGCACAGCGGATTGGCCAGCATGCCGTGCTGGTGGATACCCGACTCATGCGCAAATGCGTTCGCACCCACGATTGCCTTGTTGGGCGATGGCTTGAAGGTGATGATCTGCCCCAGCACCTGGCTGGTGGGATAGAGCTGGTCCAGCTTGATGTTTGTCGTCACGCCGTAGCGCTCGCTTCGCACGTGCAACGCAGCGGCAAGCTCCTCGAGCGACGCATTGCCCGCGCGCTCGCCGATGCCGTTGATGGTGCACTCCACTTGCCGTGCGCCGGCGGTAATGGCGGCCAGAGAATTTGCGGCGGCGAGACCCAGATCATCGTGGCAGTGGGAAGAGAGGATGATGCCCTCGGCATCCACCGCGGGAATGCGCTCGCGGACTTCGCGAAACATCTGGCCGTATTCTTCAGGCGTGGTGTAGCCCACGGTGTCCGGCATGTTGATGGTGGTGGCGCCGGCCTCGATGGCAACGCGGACAATCTCCACCAGAAAATCGCGATCCGAACGCGTCGCGTCTTCGGGCGAAAACTCCACGTCCTCGACGAATGACCGTGCCAGGCGTACTGACTCGGCGGCCTGGTCCAGCGCCTGCTGGCGGCTCATCTTCAGCTTGTACTCGAGATGCAGATCGCTCGAAGCGAGGAAGACGTGAATGCGCGAGCGCTCTGCGAATTGCAGGGCGCGGGCGGCCATCTCGATGTCCTCGGTTTTGGCGCGGGCGAGGGACGCGATGCGAGGCTTGCGAACCGCCTGCGTAATCGTCGCAATGGCGGCGAAGTCGCCCTCCGAGGCCATCGCGAAACCAGCCTCGATGATGTCGACGCCCAGATCCTCAAGGGCGTGTGCCATGGTGAGTTTTTCCTGTGTGGTCATGCTGCAACCGGGCGACTGCTCGCCATCGCGCAGAGTGGTGTCGAAGAATGCAACGTGATTTGGATTGTTCATCATGTTCACGCCTGCCGGGGGAAGACGTTTCCTAACTCTCTTATTTTCTCGCATCCTGTCGGTATAAGGCAAAGTTATTATTTTTGGGGAACCTATTACAATTGCTTATGCGGGTGAGCTGCTAGCCTCTAGCTTCTAGCTGCTAGCTCCAACCTGCGACGGCCCGAATGAGGGGCCTGCGCCGGAACCCGGCCAACGCCTCGGCGCATAACAAACGTCACCGTGTTGTTGGATGTATTCGCTCGAAGTCCGGGCTAGAAGCTAGAGGCTAGGAGCTAGTGGCTAATCGTGGAACTCTCGCAACTGGAAACATTTCTTGCCGTCGCCGAGGAACGCAGCTTTTCCCGTGCCGCTGTCCGGCTGCATCGTACGCAACCGGCGATCAGCCAGGTCATTCGCAAGCTTGAGGCTTCGCTCGGAGAGACGCTCTTTGACCGTGCCGCCCGCGATGGTTCGCTGACAGCTTCCGGGGAGCTGCTGCGCGATTATGCGCAACGGCTGCTTGCCCTGCGTCGCGAAGCCAATAGCGCGATGGACGAATTGAAGAGCCTGGAGCGCGGCCGCCTGCAACTGGCCGCCAACGAATACACCTGCATGTTCCTGCTTCCCGCCATCGATCAGTTCCGGCGCCGGTTTCCGGAGATCGGTATTTCGGTCCACCGCATGCTGGCCAGCCGCATTGCCGAGGAACTGAGCCTGCGGACATTCGAGATTGGGGTGACGTCCTTTCGGCTCGACCCGGAGAAATTCCGCACCATCGCTGTTTATAACGACAGCCTGGCTTTGATCGTGAGCCCACAGCATCGGCTCGGCAAGGCGACGCGCGTCTCCATCAACGACCTGGGCAAGGAGAACTTCATCGCCCATAACGTCACTTCGCCGCTGCGGCGCAAGGTAATCGAAGCGTTTCAGCGCTATCGCACACCGTTGAATATGGGCATCGATCTGCCGACGATCGAAGCCATCAAGCGCTTTGTGGCCATGGGCAACGGGGTAGCCCTGGTCCCGCACCTGACTATCGCCCATGAACTTGAGGCCGGTGAACTGGTGCGGGTTACGGTGGACGAACTGGAGTTCAAGCGCGTGCTCAGGCTGGTACACCGGCGCCAGGCCACCCTCTCCTATGCTGGACTCGCGTTTCTGCGAACCGTGCGCGAGCTGGCTCAAA
>NZ_JBARMD010000329.1:0-5195 GCF_049802275.1 Occallatibacter sp.
CCTTTGCAGGCGGAATGGTACCGGCGGCGGTCATCAGCATCGGGAAAAGCCGCGGCAGCACTCCGGCGGCGTTGATGACGGCTTTGTATCCGGCAACGGTGGCCATGGAGGAAAGCGCGTCCATTGACTGGGCGCGGCTGATGCGCGGCACTAATTCCATGCTGAAGAGGGTGACGTGGAGGGCGATGGCGGTGGCCAGCGCTGAAGGCGCCTCGAGCGGTCGCAGGAAGCCGATGACGGCGGCTCCGGATTTGAGCAGGGCTTGGTCGGATGCGCTGGGGGCATTGACCACTGGAATCAGGTCCGCCTCGCCGAGGATGGATGGGCGGTCGCCGGTGACCGTGGCGCCGGCTGCCGAATATGCGTCATCGGATGCTCCGGCCGCTTTACCTGCGCCGGATTCAACCACGACTGTGATGCCCTGGGCCAGGAGCGATTTGAGGTTTTCAGGCAACAGAGCGACGCGAGTTTCGCCGAGAGCGGTTTCCTTGAGAATGCCTAAAAGCAATTTGCCTCCACAGCAGATGGTTGGGGTTGAACGACTACAACGGTACGCGTAATGGCGTGCCGCGTCATCTTGAAAATTATTGAACAGGCAGGCGAGTGATCGTGTGATGTCGATCACTATGTCTGCGACCTTCAGAATTCGATCTCTGCGACGTATCTGGATGTCCGAGGGCGTGATCCCGGGCAGGTGGCGGCCAAGGTTCTCAGATGACTAACAACGGGAGTTGCGTGCGAGCGCATCCAACGAGTGAAAGCAGTTTCGGCGGGGTTTTACTCATTCAAATTCAGCAATCCACTGAACGGGCGCCTGCGCGCACATCGAGACTTTGGCGCTGGGGAATTCCGGCCCTGGTGGCAGTTGCGATCCTGGTAATCGTTGCTCAGATTGTGTTGGCGCGGGCCGGCCCGATTTTAAAGGGACGGGTTATAGAGACGTTGCGCGCCAGATTCGACAGCGACGTACAATTGGATACCCTGCAGGTAAGCATTGCTCATGGACTCGAAGTGACCGGGAGCGGCTTGCGCATTTTTCCGCAAAACGATCAGCCGACCGGCGGGAACCAAAAGCCACTGATCGCCGTTGGGCAATTCCATTTTCGGGCGTCGCTGCTGGGATTGTTCTTCAAGCCCACTCACGTCACCCAGGTGAAAGTTCGCGGACTCGCGATCAACATACCTCCAGCCGACCAGCGGCAAAAAGGCGGACACCAGCAGCGCCTGGGCAAGGTGAAAATCAGGGTCGATGAGATTGTCTGCGACGACTCGGAACTGGTAATTGACACGGACAAACCGGACAAGGACCCGCGCGTGTTTCTCCTGAAGCACGTGGTTTTAAGGGATCTGGGGCCGCAAACGGCGTGGCCGTTCGACGCAGTTCTGACCAACCCGATCCCCAAAGGGGAGATTCACGCATCGGGAACATTCGGCCCGTGGAATGCGGAGGCGCCGGGCGGCTCCGCGGTGGCTGGGAAATACCTCTTTGAGCACGCGGACATGAATACCATCAAAGGGATCGGCGGAGTACTGAGGTCTACGGGCAGCTTTGAAGGCCAGCTAAATCGAATCGCCGTTCGCGGAAAGACTGAAATCCCGGATTTCTCGCTGGATACGGCAAATCACCCCATGCCGCTGTTCACAGAATTCCAGGCAGTTGTGGACGGGACGACCGGCGACACCTACCTCGAACACGTTCAAGCCAAGCTGGGCAGTTCCGAATTTTCCTGTCATGGTGCCGTAATCGATGTGAAGGGGCAGGGACACAAGATTGATGTGGAAACGGATGTGCCCAACGGGCAGATCGCGGATTTTCTCGGGCTCGCAGTGAAAGCCAGCCCCGCGCCGATGACGGGGTTGCTGGCCCTTCAGGCGAAGCTGCAGATCCCTCCCGGCAAGCAGAGCGTGAGCCAGAAAATGACGTTGCTAGGCGCGTTCACGCTGCGGCAGATTCATTTCACGAATCCAACGATCGAGGACAAGGTTGACCTGATGAGCCTGCGGGCCCAGGGAAAGACGGATGACCTGAAACCCGGCGCTCCGGACGTGACTTCGGAGATGACAGGACGCTTCGCAATGCGTGACGGCGAACTCGTGTTTTCACGGCTCGACTACGCTTTGCCGGGAGGGAACGTGCACCTCACCGGGCGCTATACGATGGACGGCCGCAAATACAAATTCGTGGGAAAGGTGCACACCCGGGCGGAGGTTTCACAGATGGTTGCATCGAAGTGGAAGAGTCTTCTGCTCACGCCGCTGGATCCGTTTTTCAGCAAGCATGGGTGGGGGACGGAGATTCCGATAAAGGTGACCTCGGACACGAACGGAAAACCCAAGTTCGGGTTCGCGCTCTGAGGATAATTTCTTCTGCGTATAGACATGATTCTTGAAGGCGCCCCTCAATTATGGATCGATGCATGGTCAAGTTCAAACGCAGATCCTTCGACTGCACTCCTCTCAAGAGGTCGCTGCGGCGATACGGTGCCTGATCCAGATTGCAGCCTGACATTCACAAACTCATTCTCAAGACCGAAAAACAAAGAGTTGAGGAGATATCTCTTCGCAATTTTGCAACCGCTTTTGCTGTGTTCGTGCGCATTGGCGTCGCCGCCTACGGCTGCGGCTGCACAGAGTGATCACTTCGCGTCGTTGCAAGACAAGCAGGAGCTTCTCTCCAGTCAAGACAAGCAGGAGCTCCGCTCCAGTTTTGAGCGCGACGGCCATGTGGTTCCAGAAAGCCCGGCCGAGTACCACAGGATCAGTGCAGAAGGCAGGCTTGAGTGGATCGCGCGCGCAACGGTCGGCAGAACAAGCCTTGTCGGAGGTATTTTCTCAGCAGGCCTGGGAACAGCCGTCGACAGTCCTTCAGAATATGGCCCGCACTGGGAGGGTTTCGGCAAGCGCTACGGCATGCGACTGACTGGCATTTCCACTGGCAACGCCATCGAGGCTAGTTTAGGTGCGGCCTTGAACGGGGAGGATCCGCGCTACTTTCATACGATTCACCGGCCCTTTGGATCGCGCGTGAAGAACATTGTGGATCTTACCTTTCGCGCTTACCAGAACGACGGAGAGCGCCACCTGGCTTACGCGCGGTACGCGGCTACGTTTGGCAACAACTTTCTTTCGAACGCCTGGCGAGCTCCAAGCGAAGCCGATTGGCAGCACGCTCTTATTCGCACAGCGGAAGGCTTTGGGGACCGCGCGCTTTCCAATACTTTTCGTGAGTTCATGCCGCAGGTCTTGAGGAAACTACGCCACAAGCCCGATCCGTTTCCAGCCGATGTCCATCGTCCTTGAGTGTGGGTGACCCTCGTGAATCCGCATGCAACCTGTCGAGATACGCGACGCCCGAATGACTGCCCATCGCCGACGGACTGGTTACGCCTTCAAAGCGTCCTTCACGTAAGCGGGCTTCATCGGGAGCCGCCGCATCGCCCTTCCGGTTGCATCGTGGAGAGCTGCCGCGATGGCCGGCGCGGCGAGTGCGTTCGCAGCCTCCGAGCCTCCGCCGTATTTGCCGACACTGGGATTGTGAATCAACTCAACCTTAATTTCCGGTATGTCGGCCATGGTCAGGATTGGATAGCTCAACCAGTCATCCTGGGTTACGCCGCTCTCATCAAAGGCCACCTCTTCGAGCAGCGCAATGCTGATTCCCATCACCAGACCACCTTCAATCTGCCGCTTCAACTGAATCGGGTTGATGACGACTCCCGGATCAACGGCCATCGTGCATTTCTCCACCGCAATCGCGCCAGTGCTGGGAGTGACCGCGATGTGGCAAACGCACGCCCAGTAGGTTCCGTCGCGAAGCATCAGCGAAACTCCGCGGCCTTGCACGGGCGTCGCTCCCGTGGAAACAGCATTAGGCCGTGGCGAAGGCCGCGTGTCCCAGCCGGACGCTTCACGCGCCGCCTTCAGCACGCCGACGGCGCGCTCTTCCTTTGTGTTGTCGATTCTGAATTGAATGGCATCGACGCCTGCGAGCGCGGCCGCCTCACTGATCGCCAGTTCGCGCGGATAATTCTGCTGGAACTGCACCGGTGTGCGCATGCTGTGATCGCGGAGACCGACGGCAATCGGTGAGGCCTTTTGGCCCACCTGGAATGTGCCGTGACCGCGCTCAATCACATTCGCGGTCTCTGCATAGAGCCATTCATCTGAAATGTTGTTGACCGTTGAGGTAATGAAATCGCCATGAAGGTCTGGCGCAGGCATGGTAGGCAGTCCGGCGATCACCGCGCCCACCGGCCGATCATCCTGCATCGGAGGCATAAAGTGGTCAATCTGGTATGCGGCGAGTTTGCCTTGATCGTCGACCGCCAGCTCAACATCAGAGTACGAGGCCGGCGATTGCGTGGACCACTGGATATCGTCCGCGCGCATCCACTGTACGCGTACTGGTTTGCCGACAGCCTGCGACAAGAGGACCGCCTCGTCTTCCGCTCCGGCGTTTCCACCATTCGATCTTCCATAATGTCCGGGTCCGGGATAAATGTGCACGATCACGTGATCGATCGTTGTGCCCAGCATCTTCGCAATCTCTCCGCGCAGTTGCTGCGGATTTTGATTGTGCGTATGAATGTGCACCGTACCATCTGCCTGCACATCGCCAATAGCCATGGTGGGGCCTATAGGCGCGTGCTTCATATAAGACACCTGGTAGGTGGCGGAGAGCTTCTTCTTTGCCGATGAGAGCGCCGCGGTCACGTCGCCTTTGGTCGCGCCGCTCTTCATCACCGGCGTGGATTTCCAATCCGCCTCGTTCTTCAGGTAGTCGTACAGCTTCGCGCTGCCCGGCAGGCCCTTCCAATCTGTCCACCTGGTGTCCTTCGCGAGCTGCTGGGCAGCCTGGATCGCCTCCCACTCAGTGGATGCAACCACCCCAACGAGATTGCCCTTCACGACGACTTGGGAATGTGGAAATCTGGCTTTGTCCAACTCACCAGCCGAGACCAGTGTGGATCCAAGAGTCTTTGGATGTATCACGCGACCATGCAGCATTCCGGGGAGACGCACATCCGTTGCCCAAGCCGCTTTCGACGTCACCTTCGATTGAATGGCGGAACTCTTGAATGACTTGCCGATAACCGTGTATTCGCTTACCGGCTTCATCGGCGGATTACCCTCGACGCTCAACCCCATGATGCTGGTCAGATCTCCTCGGACGGGAATCGTAAGGTTCAGTTGCC
>NZ_JBARMD010000330.1:0-5332 GCF_049802275.1 Occallatibacter sp.
GGCCAGGCTGTTGGCCGCATCGGCCGGCGTGCGGCCGAAGCTGGCGGGCCCGGGTTGGCCCTCCGAGTCGGCCTTGACGGTGAAGCCGGCGAAGTCAGGGATAACGTCGTAGATTTCGTTGGCCTTCGTGGCCCACCAGTTTTTAACTGCGGGATCGAGCGGATCGTAGGTATTGAGGCCGCCGATTTTTTGCGGGCTGGCGATGTCAACTGAAAGAGCGACACGGACGCCGTAGGGTCGCATCGTCTCGGCAATTCTTGAGATGCCTTCGAGCATTTGCGGCGTTAGGAAAACAGCGGCGTTGTTTACGTTGTTCAGGTTGCAGCCGTTGATTCCGATGGACGCCAGCAGACGAGCGTATTCAGCAACGGGGGCGAGGTCGTCGCGGACGCGGCCGTTGTCGAAGAAGATGCTGCGGCCAGCATAGCCGCGCTCGATCGAGCCATCGGCGTTATCCCACTCGTCTACCCAGCGGATAGGCAGGGCCGCGTGTTCGCGCAGGTTGGCCTTGCTCATGTCGATGCCCTGCGCAAGGTCGCGCAGAAACGCGAAGACACCGTAAAGAACGCCGCGATCGCTGCCACCGACGATATCGACTTCACGGACGAGATCTCCACGGCGTACGGAGATAAGGAACTCGTCGGAGTCGAGAGAAGGAACGATGGTCTTGGGTTGTTGTGCGCGCATCTCCGGCGCGGTGGCGAGCAAGATTGTGTTGGGGCCAGCATCGAGAGGCGCGCCGCCCGAGAGCGAGAGCAGGCCGCGGCGGAGTTCAATGGCGGCGGTCTGTTCGACCAGGCTCTGACCAAGAGTGCTGACGCGGGTGGGCACCGTGAGCGGCTTGCCGAGAGGACGGTATTTGAGCCAAGCCTGGGAGGCGGTCTGGGCGATGGCCGGGTGCATGCAGATGATCACCGTCATGATGCAAATGAATTGCAATAAATATCGCCAGATCCCAGGTCTCAAACTCGAATCCTCACCCCAGCGACAAAGACCTGCCGCCGGGGACTCCGAGACCTGGTGCACCCAGCTCTGAGGCGGTCTCGCTGCGATGAGTCTTGATGACCTGCGGATTCTCACGGAATCATTCTAAGCGGCTGACCGTTTGATACCGGGGCCAAGTCTCTGCTTTTCTTGACACGCCTAGCTCTCTAGGCATAGAGTTCTTTGTACCAAGATTTCTAGGGGTAGAGAATGGCGAAGAACGACCTTCAGGGAACACTCGATTTACTTGTACTGAAGACGCTGGATCAGAACGGCGTACTGCACGGCTACGGCATCGTGCTGCACATTCAAAGCGCGTCCAATGACGTGCTCCGCGTGGAAGAGGGATCGCTGTATCCGGCGCTTCATCGCATGGAGCAGAGCGGCTGGATTGCCTCAGAGTGGGCGATGACAGAAACGAACCGTCGCGCGAAGTACTACAAGCTGACCGTTGCCGGCCGGCGACAACTGCAGCAGGCCGAGGAAAGTTTCGATCAACTTGTGAAGGGCGTGCGCGCGGTCCTGCGCTACGCGTAGGGACTGTAAGGACCCAGTGAGGAGGCCACGGATGGCTGCATTTCGCCGTTTTATCAATTTGTTTCGTCATTCCGAAATCGATCGCGAGATCGACGCCGAACTTCAGGCCCACATCGATCTGCGGATCGACGCGAACGTTGCTGCAGGCATGTCGCCGGAAGAAGCGCGCCGCCAGGCCCTCGTGCAATTCGGTAATCGCACCGCGACCAAGGAACGTGTTGCCGGTGCGGATACCGTTCTCGGGCTCAGTGGTATTTGGCGGGACATTCGCTATGCGGCACGCCAATTGCGCAAGTCGCCTGGCTTTTCTGTCACCGTAATTGCGACGCTGGCCATTGGCATCGGCGCAAATGTCGCAGTCTTCAGCAGCATGGATGCGGTTGTTCTCCGGCCGCTGGCGGTGCCGGCAATGGATAGGGTGGTTACCCTGGCTGAACAGCAACAGCAGCGCGACAGCCAATCCGTAGCCCTCGCCGATTTTGACGACTGGGCCCAACAGAGCCGCTCCTTTGAAGAGCTGTCTGTTCGCGAGAGCAGGGACTTCACCTTGACCGGTGCCGGCGATGCCGCGCAGGTTCGCGCCACATCCACCTCCGCCTCCTTCTTCAGTATTCTCCGCACCCAGGCATTTCTTGGCCGTGTATTCGATCAGAGCGAATGCCAGCCTGGCCGCGACTCTGTTGCCGTTCTCAACTACGGATTCTGGCAGCGCCACTTTGGCTCCGATCCAGGCATCCTCGGCAAGAAGATAGAACTCGATCAGCGCCAATACACCATCATTGGCGTCCTGCCGAAAACGATGCAATACCCCGCCGCTACCGATATCTTTTTACCCTTCGCTCCGATCCCGGCTCAGCTTGCCGATCGCAGCAACCACAATTACATGGTTCTTGGCCGTTTGCGTGACGGGACAACAGAGAAAGCGGCGCAATCGGAGATGCGACTCATTGCCGAGAGGCTGGCGAATGCATACCCGGCAACCAACCAGGGATGGACGGCGCGAGTTGAGCCTTTGCTCGATGACATCAACGGCGACATAACGCCTCTTTACTACAAGCTCATCATGGGTGCGACTCTTTTCGTCCTTCTCGTAGTATGCGCAAATGTCGCGAATTTGCAGCTTGCGCGAGGGGTCGCACGCCGGCCTGAAATTGCCATGCGCACGGCTCTGGGCGCGAGCCGCAGGAGGATCATTCGGCAACTTCTCACCGAAAACATCCTTCTTGCCGTCCTGGGAGCTGCCGGTGGAGTGGCCTTCGCTGCTATCTACCTGCACGGGATTCTTATCACCATGCCGGCAAATGTTGCCCGCTATATCCCCGGTTGGTACAACATGTCGATCAATCGCCGTGCCTTGGCGTATTCGCTGCTGCTTGCGGTGGGCGCCGGTGTTGCTGCGGGGCTGGTTCCGGCGGTTGAAGCGCTGCGGATCAAGCTGGTGGAACAACTAAGAGCAGGCTCGCGGCAGTCGACGGGCTCCCGGCGCGCCTATCTGCGTAACGCGTTTGCGGTAGCGCAGATTGCGCTGGCCGTTGCCCTAGTCATCGGTGCTGCGCTTATGGTCAAAGGCATGAACTCCATGCTCCACCAGGCCGACATCTACGGACCGAAGAAGATCCTGACGCTTCGCGTCAATCTTCCGATCAAGCGGTACACAACACCAGAGAAGCAGGCGGCATGGTATATGGAGAGCTTGGAAAGACTTCGCGCAATTCCTGGCGTCACGCATGCAGAAGTCACAGCCGCCATGCCCTATAGCGACACCGCCTGGGTTCGCGACTTCACCATCGAGAACCGTCCGGTAATGCCCGGCAAGATCCAGACAGCATTGAATCTGCCGGTCAGCAGCGGCTATTTCGGAGCTTTTCACATAGCTATTCTTGATGGGCGCGGGATTTCCCAAGGGGACTCAATCCACTCCGTTCCAGTCGCCGTGGTCAGCCGGAATTTCGCTCAACGATATCTCAATGGTGGGAGTCCGCTGGGCCGCCGCATTCGCATGGGTGATCGCAACAGCGACGCCCCGTGGCTCACGATCGTCGGCGTGGCTGAAGATACGAGTTACTCGCAGTGGGAGGAGGATCCCCCCGCGATCTATATGAGTGCTGCACAGGCTCCCACAACCGAAGCCACAATCGCGGTTTTCACCAACGGCGATCCGCTGGCCCTCGCTACTCCGGCACGCAAAGCTCTTGCCTCAATCGATCCGGGACTTCCCGTCGATCCGGTTGAAACCTATGCGCGCCTTGTGCGCGACGACATGGTCGGCCTCATCTATGCCGCTGTGATGCTCCTGATCGATGCGGTGATTGCGCTGCTGCTTGCGGCCCTCGGCATCTTCGGGGTGATGGCCAATATGGTGGGCGAGCGCACCCGCGAGATTGGCGTGCGGCTCGCACTGGGAGCACAACGTGGAGACGTTCTGGGTCTGATTCTGCGGCGCGCCTCATGGCTTACTGGAGCCGGCATCGGCATTGGCCTCGTGCTTGCCTTTGTGCTCGCGCATCTCGTCGCGAACTTGCTGCGCGGCGTGAGCCCCAACGATCCGGTGGTGTTCACGGTCATCACGGTCACGATTGCTGCCGCGGCAATTGGATCCAGCTGGATTCCTGCCCGGCGCGCTGCGCGCGTCGATCCCATGCAGGCGTTGCGCGCCGAATAGAACAGGAGAATACGATGGCCCTCTCCCGCCGCTTCGCCAATTTGTTCCGCCGCTCTACGGTGGATCGCGATATTCACGCCGAACTGCAGGCGCACATCGACCTGCGCGTTGATGCGAACGTAGCGGCGGGTATGACTCCGGAAGAAGCCCGTCGCGATGCGTTGTTGCGGTTTGGCAATCCCACGGTGGCGAAGGAGCGCGTCGCCGCTTCAGACACGACGCTCAGCCTCGCCGATCTGGGCCGCGATATTCGCTATGCGGGGCGCCAGTTGAGACGTTCGCCGGGGTTTGCGCTGACCGCCATTCTTACGCTGGCGCTGGGCATCGGCGCGAACGTGGTGGTATTTGGTGTGCTCAATGCGATGCTTCTGCGGCCGCTGAATGTAGCAGGAGCGGATCGTTTGCTTGAGTTGGCCCACGAGAGGCCGGGCGATGACAACCAGTCCTATCCGGACTATGTGGACTTCAAGGCACGCAGTTCGGCTTTCACCGACATGGCGGCGTATCGACTGGGATACGCCGGCATGAGTTCCGGCGGAAACGCTGAGAAGACGTGGGAGTACGAAGTATCGGGCAACTACTTCGACATGCTTGGGGTGCAGCCGCAGGTTGGCCGGTTCTTTCACACAAGCGACGAACATGGCCCCAATTCAGCGCCGTATATTGTGCTGAGCGATGCAATCTGGCACAGGCGATTCAATGCCGACCCGCGAGTCGTGGGCATGACGGTCGATCTGAACAAGCATCCATTCACCATCGTCGGAGTTGCACCGAAGGGCTTCCACGGAACGGAGATATTTTTCTGGCCGGAATACTGGATACCGATGGTGAACGAAGCGCAGATAGAGGGCTACAGTTTTCTGACCAAGCGCGGAAATCACGGCATATTCGTGATTGGCTCGTTGAAACCGGGAGTCACACCGCGACAAGCTGAAGACAACCTCATCGCTGTTGCACATCAGATGACGCGGGAGAACCCGGCGGACGATGACGGGCTCACTGTGCGCCTGGTGAAGCCCGGCCTTCTGGGGGACACGCTTGGCGGTCCGGCACAGCCGTTTTTGGCCGCGATCATGGGACTGGCGCTGCTGGTGTTGCTGGCTGCGTGCGTCAACCTTGCGGGCATCTTCGCTGCACGCGCCGCTGATC
>NZ_JBARMD010000331.1:0-3300 GCF_049802275.1 Occallatibacter sp.
GTCCAGGGTGCGTGCGCCACTCGTAAACGTCTCCGACCCCAGGGGAGATGAGGGTGCCAAAATATAGGACGCTGCCGTCTCTCGACCAAACCGGATGTGCCAGATTCCGCGTATTCGCGTCCTGGGCGGTGATCCAGGTGGTCCAGATCTGTTTCTTGAAATCGAACAGCATGAGCCGCTGCGCGTCTACGGACAACGCGGCAAGATGGCGCCCATCTGGGGACCAACGCGGACTGAAGAGACCTTTAGAGCCAGGAATTGGCGTGACCTTGTGAGTCCGCAGATCCCGCTCGCGAATCTCCCATGATCCTGTGTCGCCAGCGTAGACGTCGTAGGCACCAAAGATCATCTTCGTTCCGTCGGGAGACCAGTTCGCGTCGATTTCATTCCGCTCTCCTTGGTCTGCTTCCTCCGCGTTCCCCCCATTCATCGGGATGATCGTGATCTTGCTCGGTTTTCCCAATTCATTCTTTACGTAGGCGATGGTTCTGCCGTCCGGAGACCATTGCGGCAGAACCGAGCTGCCAGTTGTGGTGAGCTGCTGACGGTCGCTGCCATCAATACGGCAGCGCCAGAGGGTCTCGTCTGGATAGGTGATGTACGCAATCCACCGGCCGTCTCGACTAAAGGCGAGATCTCCCGCAGAGATGCCGGAGAGATACGGAGAAACCTGGCGTGTGCTGGGGTCGTATCGAACGAGCTCTCCGCGTTGCATTGTACCCGCCGCGAATAGAGTCCGGTTGCTGGGACTGAAATCGAGAGCATAAAAGCTCAGCGGCCCGTGCGTGAGCTGCACCGGTACAGCGTTCCGATGCGACCATAGGGTGCGCGTCTCCGGCAGAACCCAGACACTTGCGATGTTCCCGGTCCACTCGGCGAAGGCATAGTACCGGCCATCCGGGCTCCACACACCGCTGGAGTGGTTCTGGGCTGCGTGCCATCCCGGCAGCAAAGCGTGAGCCGCGGACCCGTCGGTTGCGGACTCCCACAGTTCACCTGTGTTCCTTGACACCAGCATGTAGCGAATGCGTTCGCCGTCCGGAGAGAATTGCAACCACCAGTGAACGCCGGAGGTCGCCATCAGCTTTTTGGGGTTGGCGCCGTCGCTTTCCGCTGTCCAAAGCTCCGATGACCTGGCAAAGACCAGTCGTTTTCCATCCCGAGACCAGGTGGCAGTGTGCCCTTCCAAGGCTCCGAGACGGCGTGGCGTTCCTGACGGCAAGGGCAGGATCCAGAACGCCTGGGGTGTCCCGAGATT
This sequence comes from Occallatibacter sp., assembly GCF_049802275.1. Classification (NCBI taxonomy): domain Bacteria; kingdom Pseudomonadati; phylum Acidobacteriota; class Terriglobia; order Terriglobales; family Acidobacteriaceae; genus Occallatibacter; species Occallatibacter sp. The sequence goes on from NZ_JBARMD010000331.1 coordinate 1,259, forward strand.
GGCAGCCTCAGAAACGAGCAGCTTCGAGCCATCGGGAGCGACATCTTGCACCCTGGTATTGGCGAGTGGGCTGGCAATGCGGGAGATCTCTCCGCCGCCTGCCGAGACCTGAGACAGGAGATAGCGCTGGTGTACAACTTCGGTGAAATAGACGCGGCTGCCATCATTCTTCAAGTCGATTTTGGTCAGGCCGTCGTGCGTAATCGCCTCGATGCTGGTGACGACCAGCGTTGGAGGAGCGGAGAATCCCGCCATCCACACCAAAGCGATGCCGATCACCGCAGCTAATCCTGCCACCGCAACCCACGGCCAGCGTCGGCGGCGCAGGAAGCCGCTCTCTGTTTCCTCCTTGGACGCAGGAGCCGAAACTGAATCTTCGCTCCGTGCTGCACCTGAGATCGGCACTACTTCCATGACTTGAGGCGACAGCTTTGCGGAACTCTCTGAAGACTCCTCCGTCTCCACCGGACACACGAACCGATAACCGACCGTCGCCACTGTCTCTATAAAACGCGGCTCGTGCGAATCTTCCCCGAGCAACCGTCGTAGCAATGCGACGCTGCGAGCCAGCGAGTTCTCCGAAACGGCGGTTTCTCCCCACACCGCGTTCAGCAGTTGCTCTTTGCTGATCAGCTTTTGGGGATTGTGCAGCAAGAACAGGAGAACCCGAAACGCCTTCGGCTCGACCGGGATTACCTCTCCCGCCTTGATGAGGCGGAATTCCCGCTCTCGGACTTCGACGTCTCCAAAACGAAAGACGCATTCCTGAGTGCCCACCATCGTGCAACCTCCAACCTTCTGAGGTTGACTTTCAGGGAGCTTTCAAACGCGCTCCTGAGGGCCCATTTTTATGGCGGAAGTGTACCACCGTTAGTGAGCAGGAGTATGTGACGCTCCGTAGGGGAACGCGGTTTCTGCTTCATCGACCCCTGGCCTCCTTTGCCATAGGGCGATCATGCTCCCTTTTCCAACGCTACTTCCTCCCCAACAGCAATACCGTCGGAAGCCAGTAAGCGTAACGGCCTATCTTGAATGAGCGAGCCAGACTTCGCTGGCCAGAAGACCAGCCGAGACGCCGACAAATGTTCCGGCGATCACATCACTGACGAAATGCCATTCGCCCACGATGAGCAGAACTGCCGCGATGAGCAGTAGCAGGGAAAACGGTAAGATACTGGTTCGATAAAGCCGAATGAAAACACCGGCGAAGGCGGCGGCGAGAACCATGTGGCCCGAGGGAAAGCTGCTGTTGGAAGAGCCGCTTAGGAGATTGAAGGAATGCTGGGTTCCGTGCAACACGGCTGCAGGATTCGGTACTCCGAAAAAGAACTTCAGAGTGCCGTCGTTGATTGCGTAAGCACAGATGGAAGTTAGACAGGCAAGCACTGTCGCCTCGCGAAAAGGCGAAAGGTGCCCCCGTGTTATCCGAATGATGAACAGCGCAAGCGCTACAGCCGCTTCGACACTAAGAAGAACTGCACTAGCAAACCCGGTCGCAAGGCCTTCAGCCGACGTCAACAATCCGTAGACGCGGCGGGCTATCGGTACGTCAAAGAATGCGAACGCCACCGCAATCGCGAGCGTACAAATCGCCAGGGATAAAAGCCACATTAGATAAGGAAAGCGTGGAGTTTTTCTTTCCAACTCTCTCCCGCTGTCCTGCCTGGAACTGCCTGCCCCTTGAAGCAATGACTTCTCCTGTCGAGGGCAGCCTCTGTGAGCCCTACTCTCTTTCCTATGCTAGACGTAGCTCGTCGTGAGGAGTCATTCTGGTCATCGACTGCCCTTCTGGTTTTGCACCAAAATGTGTAACGTCAGAGTTGGCGGTGATACACCAACTACTCTGCGATCTGTAGGGTCTCTGGAGATCGGCTCCGATCCAATGGGGCCAATCTCAGTTCAATGTCAACGAAACATCGGTCGTTTGCATCACTGTCGCCGAGGTTGCGGTCACTGTGATTGTCGCATTCGTCGGGGTGGGAATCGTAGACACAGAACTTGAACCCCCACCCCCGCACGCGGACAAAAAACCAAGCATAGTG
>NZ_JBARMD010000332.1:0-14726 GCF_049802275.1 Occallatibacter sp.
GATGCCAATGCAGTATTTGCAAGTGGCATTCCCTTGGAGGCCGATCCATGAAACATCGGATCGAGATCCTTGCGGCCTGCGCAATTCTTGCCGGGTTGGGCCTGGCCACATGGCTTTTGGTGAGCGGGCCGCTTGCTCACCTTTTCCGTTCCACTGCAGAGTCCTACTTTGGCATGCTGACAATCATGATTGTGTGCATATCCTTGGTGACCGGCACGGTCGTAGGCGCGTGGGATGCGAGTCTGGAAGCTCCTCGGAAGCATTTGCACCACAGGCTTAGACCCCTGCTGCACCACTGAGAAAGAGGTTCTTCCCCTGCATCCGGCCCTCATCGAGCGGTGAGCCAGACACGCCGCTCGATTCGCGCTATTGCTCCCCCAACCTCTTGAGCTTGCAGGCAGTTATAGTCGTATTCTCCATCACTTGCTGTCCCGCCCAGACAAGCCCATAATTCTGAACCGGAACAGAGGTGTCGATGCGGGATGTAGCGCAAGCGGCATCTTCCGGGGGTAAGCCCCATGACGCGTCAGGTTCTGATTGCTATCGGTATAGCGCTCCTCTCCGTTGGCGGTACGGGCATCATCGTTGCCCTGGCTTGGCTCACGATTAACAAGATTCACGGAACTCTCCCTTACTTCTACGACACGCATGCAGAGACCTTGCTCTTTGTGCTGCCGGTCCTGCTGCTGACGATCGCAATTGTGGGTGCCGCCTTTGTTTCCGGCGCGCTCGCCAGTCCGTCTAAAAACGCCCGGACTGTGCGCAACCTGCATCCGCACACGCGCTTCCACGCCTGACGGACGGGGACTGATTGCGGCGCCCTCGCTGGATGCCTGCCCATCCCCTGCATCCGCTCCGATCCCCCGCTCGCATCGTCGCATCTCCTCCGCTCCCCGCATCCGTCCCGGAGGGTCGCAACGAACCTCACCACGACCCCTGAAGTACTAAACTCAAATCGAACCCGAGAGAAACCGATGCCCTACTACACGCGAGTCCTTTCCAAAGACGCAGAGTTCCCACCCTTCGACGAACTCGCAGACTTCATCAGCACCAACCACCCCGACTACAAACTCACCATCGAAGAGGGAACCGAAGAAGAATGGGAATCCCTCCTGCTCTCCGGCACTGACGAGGTCGAGGTCGCCGTTCTCGAACGCAATCCCGTCGCCGACGGTTCCGTCGGTCAGGACGAGATCGCCGACTTCATCGAAGAAACCCGGGATTGCAGACCCGAAACCGGCGTCGCATGGCTCCATGAGTTTCTAGCCGAAGTCAAAACCGTCTACGCCTTCCAGCACCTGCAGGGATCAGAAACCGAAGAAGGCGGCAACGCCCTCCACGCTCTGCGCTCGCACCTGTGGGAGCGCGGCGATTCCATCCTCCAGGCCGACAATGAAGGCTTCACCAACGAAGAAGGCTTTCACATCGTCTGGCAGTTCTCCGAATCCGTCTCAGGCCCGTGGAACATGGGCATCCTTCAGGATGGCACCTGGTACCACTTCAAGATGGACCTCGGCGACCCCGACCACCGCGAGGCCTTCCTGAACGGCGAAATGCCTTCCGATCTCACTGTGATCCGCGAATCCAGCCCGCAGGTATGAGTCGCTCCGTCATCCTCAGCGAAGTCGCAGGACCTGCCCTCACTCCCCATCAATCCGCATCAGGCTGGATGCCCCATCCTTGCGCAGCAAGGGTGGGAAAGCACAAGCCCTCATCGCGAGCCATCCTCACCCCGTGTCATCTTGAGCGCCGCATGCTTGGGCCTCGTGAACGCATCAACGTTCAAGGGGTAAGCGGCGCGAAGGATCTGCTTCTATTTCTGTCCCGTCTAGAAGCACCAGCTTCCCACTCTGGGCAGCAAGGGTTGGAAAGCACAAGCCCTCATCGCCGAGTCATCCTACCCGTGTCATTCTGAGCGCCGCATACTTGGGGCCCTGTGAACGCATCAACGTTCATGGGGTAAGCGGCGCGAAGGATCTGCTTCTATTTCTGTCCCGTCTAGAAGCACCAGCTTCCCACTATGGGCAGCAAGGGTGGGAGAGCACAGCGGTCAACCATTCAGCGTCCGGAATTCCTGCAACCCCCTCATTCCGTTGCTCAAAAACCTTCCGCCGTTTTGCCGGTAATTATGCATCGCTGGCGCAATATAGAAATTGGGCTGAAAAGCTTCCAAATGCGGAACTTCCCTTGTCACAGCATCTAAGTCCTTCGCAATGATGACTCTGCGGCTAAGTTAAATGACAAGAGGACTTTGGCGACACACCTCACCCGCAACCTTCAGAAAACAGCCAAGTTCCTTACAGAGTATGGGAGGGGGGTATCAAACGCAACCATACGGTTGCATCTCGATTCACTCAGGTTCCTTATTCCCCATTCCCTGCTCCCTGTGTTTTCTGTCACCCGGCGCTTCAGTTCCCGTCCGATAAAATCAACCTGAGGACTCAACCAAAAATGTCTCGCAAGAAACTGATTGCCGCCAATTGGAAGATGTACAAGACACCCGCCGAAGCCAAGGCATTTGTCGATGCGTTTCTACCGCTCGTTGCCGGCCACACCCGGGACGAAATCGCCCTGTTTCCATCGCCTGTTCTGTTGCCCACGGTCGTTGCCGCGGCCAAGGGATCTAACGTAGCCGTCGGCTGTCAGAACATGCACTTCGCCGAGGAAGGCGCCTACACCGGCGAAACCTCCGTCGGGCAGGTCATCGCTGTAGGCGGAACGCACACGCTCATCGGCCACTCCGAGCGCCGACAGTACTTCGCGGAGACCGACGAAATTGTCAACAAGAAGCTGCACACCGCGCTCAAGCACGGCATTGTTCCCATCGTCTGCGTCGGTGAAGTTCTGGCCGAGCGCGAAGCGGGTAAGACCGGGCAAGTGCTCAAAACGCAGGTCACCGGAGCCTTCGCCGGCATCACCCCAGAAGCTGCGGCGCCCATCGTCATCGCCTACGAACCAGTCTGGGCCATCGGCACAGGCAAAACGGCCACGCCAGAGATGGCCGTCGAGGCGCACAAAATTATTCGCGCTGAAGTGGCAAAGCTTCTCGGAACCGATGTCGCCGCGAAGATGCGCATCCTCTACGGCGGCAGCGTCAAGCCCGACAACGCCACTGCACTCTGCGGTCAGGAAGAGATTGACGGCGCATTAGTCGGCGGCGCCAGCCTGAAGCCCGACTCATTCACTGCCATCGTCAAGTACTGATCAGGACGACCGGTCTTCGTCCGCTACAAACCTGGGTGCCCCAGGTCTCGAGCCAGAGTCCCGGGGAGCTCGCCGAACCAGACACAGATGTTGGTGCCCCATCCATGACGCAGTTGTATCGCGGCATGGGTGGGAAACCACGACCGCCTTGATCTGAACGAAAGTGGACCGCGCTTCGTATCATTGGTCATGCCCGGAAGCACGGATTCCCTTCCCGTCCAAACGGCCGAGCCTGCCATCGCAGTCTCGCACGCAGCTCCGCCGCGTGACCTCTACATCGATCGCCTGCGCAGCGTCATGACCGTGCTGGTCCTGCTTCACCACACCGCCATCACCTACGGCGCATCGGGGGGCTGGTTTTACAACGAACTTTATCCATCAGCGAAAGCTTCCAGCATCCTGCTCACACTTTTCGTCGCCACCAACCAGGCCTATTTCATGGGCTTTTTCTTTTTGCTTGCAGGCTACTTCACGCCCGCTTCGCTTGAACGCAAAGGCTACGCGCGCTTTCTCGGCGACCGCTTCCTTCGCCTCGGATTACCGCTTCTCGCGTTTATTTTCATTTTGGGCCCACTCACAGTTGCCATAGTCGCCGCCCACGATGGCAAAGGCTTTTGGAAAGTGTTTCCGTATCTCTGGAATCACACCATCATCATCAACGGCCCGCTCTGGTTTGCGCAGGCGCTCCTGATGTTTTGCCTCGGCTACTGCGCATGGCGCGCGATTGCGGGATCGCCGCTTGCACAATCCCAGCGCACATCATCGCCGGTTCCTTCTTACGCGCGCTGGCTGATTAGCGCCCTGATCGTTGGCGTCATCAGTCTCGCGATACGTCAATTTGTTCCCGTAGGCAAGAACGTCCTTGGCATGCAGCTCGGCTATTTTGCGCCATACGTATTCCTCTTCGCCATCGGTATTGCAGCGTGGCGCTACGACTGGCTTCGCCATTTTTCTTGGAAGAACGCGCGGCCCTGGGTCATCACGCTCATCGCCGCATGGCCGCTGCTGCCCCTCAGCATCATTATCTCGATGCGCGTTTTCGGTCCCGGCAAAGCAAACTTTAGCGGCGGTCTTACGTGGCCCGCAATCTTCTACGCCCTCTGGGATCCATTTGTCGCATGGGGCCTCATCGCCGCATGGCTATTGGTTGCGCGCGCCTGCATGAATAAGCCATCGCAGTTTTGGTCATGGCTCAATCGACGTGCATACGCGGTCTACATTATCCATCCGCCGGTGCTGGTTGGCATCGCTCTTCTGCTGCATCCATTTGTCGCGCCCGCACTCCTCAAGTTCGCGGTCACTGGATCTCTCACATGCATTGCAACGTGGCTCATCGCGGATCCACTGGTGCGCATTCCCGGCGTACGACGCGTCGTCTAGCGCCGAGCAAACCTCAACGGAGCACGTCACCGACAACGAATACCCTGCATACAACTTGCCCCAAGAGTGCAGCCATCTGACCTCCAAGGAGGATAGTTATGGCAACAAAGAAGGCAACTAAAAAGAAATCCACCGCAAAGAAATCCAGCTCAAAAAAATCATCTGGCCGCAAATACTCTCCATCCTCAGGCAAGAACGTAGAAACCGAAATGCGCGAGATGAAGAAGGGCAAATTGAAATCTGGCCGCAGCGGCAAGAAGGTCACAAATCCGAAACAGGCAATCGCCATCGGCCTTTCAAAAGCACGCAAGGAAGGAAAGAAGGTCCCAGCCAAGAAATCTTAAGCCGTTTCCGCTGCTGCGTCATTGGCTGAATGCTCAGCGTATCGCACGTTACAACTTTGCGCGCAGCTCCCCATCTTCGATCTTGGCTTCAACCACCTCGGCGTTCACATCGGGGTCTTCCTCATTAGCACCGGTGTGCACATCAAAGGCATACTCGTGCCATGGACAAACGACCTTTCCGCCTTCGATCGATCCTTCGCCCAATGGCCCACCCTCATGCGGACAAGTCCCATCGAGCACGCAGATCGCTCCGTCCACGTTGGCGACGCACAGCGCTCGCCCTGAAATCGTGAATTCCTTCACACTGCCTGCCGCCGGCAGCTCGCCCTGAGCACAGATCCGCACAAACTCTGACATGATGATTCTCCCCTTGCAGCTGATCGCCTCGCCGTAACTGCGGCAGCCCAATTAGCATAAATGTGTGGCGCTACTCGTAGGCAAGGAAAGATGAAGAAAGCGAAGTCATCCGGAAAGGCCCGCGCGTCCTCTCCAGCACGAACCGCTCCCGGGCGCGGTTTAAACAGTGCCTCCGAACTGCCGACAGTCTCGGGCAAATGGCTGCTCAGCGCTGGAGCCACCGCCATTGCGGCCGCGCTGCTTTGCGCGTGGGGTACGTTGTGCATCCTTTTTTGGCAGGGCAGCTGGCAATTGCTCTATCACCCAGCCTCTGCCGTGACTCGCACTCCCGCCAGCGTGAATCTTCCATTCGAGTCAATTGGCTTTGCCGCCAACGCTGCCGGCGAACCGCAATTGCGCGGCTGGTGGATTCCGGCATCATCGCAAGCGCGGTTTACCGCCGTTTACCTCCACGGCGCCGACGGCAACCTGGGCGACTCCCTCAACGCGCTTTCCCGCCTCCACACGGCGGGCTTGAACGTCTTTGCCTTCGACTATCGCGGTTACGGGCAAAGTCACTTCGCTCATCCCAGCCAGACGCGCTGGCGCGAAGATGCTGACTCCGCCCTCGCCTATCTGACAGGAACCCGCCACATCCCGGCCAGCGCAATCGTTCTCGTCGGAAGAGACCTGGGCGCGAATCTGGCGCTTGAGGTCGCCTCGGCACATGCAGACCTTGCCGGCGTGGTGCTCGAAGCGCCGCTCGAATCTCCAACCGCAGCCATCTTCAACGATGCGCGTGCTCGGCTCGTTCCGGCGCATCTGCTGGTGAGGGACCGCTGGCAGTCGCCGATCGCCGCAAGCAATGTGCTGATTCCTTCCCTATGGTTTTATTGGATACCCGAGCGCAGCACCGAACTGGAACAGGACAAACCTGAAGCCTACGAGAAGGTACCGGCGCGCAAGAGCCTGGTCTGGCTCACTGACTCGCCCGATGAGCCTGAGCAATTCATGTCCGCCTTAAGTCGTTGGATCGACCGGTTGCCGACGCCTGCACACTAGATCAGCGCGGCATGTCGCGGTGTACAGCCTTCACCTCGAAGCCCGCCTTCGAAAGGCGTTTCGTCATCTCCTCAGCCATCATGACGCTGCGGTGCTGTCCGCCGGTGCAGCCGAAGGCCACGGTAAGATAACTCTTCCCTTCCTTCACGTAATGCGGCATCAAGTAGAGCATCAAATCCGTAACTTTGCCGAGAAATTCTTCGGTCTGCGGAAAACCCCTCACGTACGCGGCCACCTTCGGATCGAGCCCTGTCTTGTCGTGAAACTCCGGAACGAAGTGCGGATTGGGCAGGAAGCGCACGTCGAATACCAGGTCCGCATCCAAGGGCACGCCGTTCTTGAATCCGAAGCTCAGGCACGAGACCAGCAGAGACTTGCCTTGATCCTCATGACCGAAGCGCTTCTGAATCTCCGCACGCAGTTCGTGCACGTTAAACCGGGACGTATCGATCAGGGTGTCGGCAACGTTGCGAATGGAATCGAGCATCTGCCGTTCTTCCACAATCGAACGCGACACGGTCTCCGAGCGCTTCAGAGGGTGAGGCCTGCGTGTCTCGGAGTAGCGCCGCACCAGCACCGAATCCTGCGCATCAAGAAAAACCACACGCGTGGGCAATACGCGTTTCACCTGCTTGATAATCTCGGGCAATCGATCGAGCGCTTGACCCTCGCGAACATCGACCACAATCGCCGCACGCTCGATTTCCTTTGATTTTCCCACCAGGCCTGCAAACTCCGGCATCAGTTCGAGCGGGAGGTTGTCCACCGCCTGGTAGCCGAGATCTTCAAACGTCTTGAGCGCGGAGGCCTTACCCGCGCCGGAGATCCCGGTAAGGATGACCAATTCCTTGGTTGCAGTTTTCGCCGCTCTTCCCTTTTCCGTCGATCGACGGCTGCGCACACCGGAGGTCGGATGAGGAGGAACCATGCGCTCATCCTACACCCAACAGTGCACACAACCAATCCGCAGTTTTCTCAACTGTTAAACGATGGTTACATTTCCGCGATCACGGAATCTCGACCAGCTCCATCTGCCCATCGCGCCGGCGATGCAATACATACAAGTCCCCAACCCGGTTTCGAAAGATGAGCAAATCGCGATCGCGGAATTCGGCGTCCTTGACAGCTTCCTCGATTGTCATTGGTTTCACGGCGATCGCTTCGCCGCTAGTCATGATATGCGGTTCTACGATGGCGGTGCTGGCCGGGAACGAGTGCACGGCGATCGAGGTCTTTACTTTCGCGCGGGTCAGCTTGCCGTTTTCCGCCAGCCCCTCAGGCTGCGCTCCGCGCTTCGGATGCGCCACGGGCGGCGCAGTCAACTCCTTGTCCAGTTTGGGCAGCCGCTTGCGCTCAAACTGGCGATCACGATACCTCAGCGCCTGGTTTTCAGCGTGCTGAATGGCAATGCGCAATGCCGCCTCAATGGTATCGGCCTTGCCGGCAGCTTCAATCGTTTGCACCCTTGCCTTGATGGTTAATTCTGCAATCTGCAGATGTCGTTGCGCACGAAAGGTAATGCTGGCGCGCGCGGTCCTGCCCAGGATTCGGGCTACCCGTTCCAACCCTTCTTCGGCTTGAGAACGCACGGACTTGGGAACGCTAACTTGCCTTGCGGTGAACTCCACTTCCATGGTCAGCCTCCGCTCTTTGCTCCCCAGCGCAGCAAGCACGCTGGCGAGAATCGGATTGTATAGCATTCCGCCGGGAGCGTGAAACGCCCTGCAACCCGCCTCTTGAGGAATTCTACGATTCCGGACGTCCTCCCGGCGAGGTTTCAAGGACACACAGCACAGAGTCAGAACAAAGTGTCGCCTCGGTCGCATTCACTGCGGCATCCGACCGCCAATCGAGCCCTCCCCCTTGACGCCTGATCGATAAAAGTTGGTAAGTCTATAGTCTGAACCCCAGCCTCGGCTACCACGCGCGTCACAGCGCCAATCTAGCCCCTCAGCGCTATCATCCTTGCGATGATAGCGACAGAGTTAGAAACGAAGTCCCTGCCCGAGACCGCCTATCGCCCACTCCAGCCCGGTGAAGAATATCTGCCCATTGTCCCGGCACATGCAGCCGAGCCCGAACTCACGGCTCGTTCCCTCTTCTGGGGCGTTGTCTTCTGCGTCATCTTTACCGTTGCGTCGGCTTACTCCGGCCTCAAAGTCGGCCAGGTAATGGAGGCGGCAATTCCCACCTCCATCCTTGCCATCGGCCTCGCGCGCATTTACCGGCGCCGCTCCACATTACTTGAGAACGTCATTATCACCGGCATCGCCGGCGCCGCGGGAGGCGTGGTGGCGGGCGCCATATTCACCCTTCCCGCGCTCTACATCCTCAATCTCGATCCGCACCCCGTGCAGACCATCTTCATCTGCCTCGCAGGCGGGTGCCTCGGCGTTCTCTTCCTCATCCCTTTGCGGCGCTATTTTGTGCGCGACATGCACGGCTTGCTTCCCTACCCTGAAGCCACGGCGATTACAGAGGTTCTGGTTACAGGCGAAAAAGGCGGATCGCAGGCGCGTCTTCTGCTCCAGGCCACCGCCATTGCCGGTATCTACGACCTCTTCGTCACCACGTTTCAGATCTGGAAAGAATACGTCGACTTCCAATTCGTGCCCATCATGCACTCGCTTGCCGACCGCGCGCGCATGGTCTTCAAGTTCGACGCGATTGCATTCATTCTCGGCCTCGGATACGTAATGGGATTGCGCAGCTCGATGATCCTTTGCGCTGGCGGCGTTCTTTCCAATCTTGTATTGGTGCCGCTGATCTGGTTCATCGGCAGCCACGTTGTGGTGGCCGTTTACCCCGGTACACTTCCAATTTCGCAGATGACCGCCGTCGATATCTATCGCAACTACGTCCGTTTCATCGGCGTCGGCGCCATCGCCACGGCGGGCATTATCGGCATCGTCAAGTCGCTCCGCGTCGTCGCGGGATCCTTCGGCATCGCATTCCGCGTTTTTCGCCACGGGGAGGTCGCCCATCCGCCGCGCACTGATCGTGATGTGCCCATGATCGGGATCCTCCTCGGCATCATCATCACCGCCGTCGCGATAGCCGTTTTCTTCGGCCGTCTTCCCGTCTCATGGACAGTCGTTGTTGTCGGCCTCGGAATGACGCTGCTCTTCTCTTTCTTCTTTACATCCGTAGCCGCTAATGCCATCGCTACCATCGCACGTAATCCGGTGTCGGGCATGACGATGCTCACCATCATCATTTCTTCGGCCGTCCTTCTTCGCTTTGGTGTTTCTGGAACAGCGGGCATGTTTTTCGTGATGGCCATCGCCGGAATGGTCTGCACTGCACTCTCCATCTCCGGCCAGACCATCACGGATCTCAAAGCCGGATACTGGCTCGGCTCGACACCGGGCGCGCAGGAAAAAGTGAAATTCCTCGGCGTCATCGCCAGCGCCATCGCTGTGGGCCTGACAATCGGGATGCTTGCCCATGCCTTCCAGTTCGGCGAATCTCTCCCCGGCGATGTGCGTCCCGTACTCGCCTCGCCGCAAGCCTCCATCATGAAGGCGCTTGTACAAGGATTCATGAGCCATCAGCCTATCGCTTACATGCTCTTTGGCGTTGGCGCGATGGTAACGCTGATTCTTGAGATGCTTGGCCAGCCATCGCTTATCTTCGCACTCGGCATGTATCTCCCCCTCGAACTCAACACTCCGGCACTGGTCGGCGGATTCCTCTCGCACTTCCTTAACAAGCGTTCTGAAAAAGCCGGTGGCGAGTCTGGCAAAAGCATCCGCGAACGCGGAGTCATCATTGCCTCAGGACTGATGGCCGGCGGCGCACTTGGCGGTGTCATCGGCGCGGCTCTGCGACTCTTCCCGTGGTTCCGCGAAGATCTCATCAGGACGCCGTTCTATGGCAACAACGCTGTCTCGCAATCCGTGTCGGCGCTGGTCTTCATCGCCCTGTGCTTCTATATCTGGTATGGCTCGCTGAAAAAGGAGAAGGCCGATGAATCAGCTTGATCATTTTGTAGCCGAGGCAGTCCTTGGCGTCGATACACTCTGGGGCGGCGACGTTATGTGCGCCTCCGGCACCGGCCGCTTCATCGCTGATTCGTGGTTTTCGGATGAGCCGCTTCCGCGCGCTTATACCCACAAAGCTGCTCATCACCTGCGCCAAGCTGGCGGCGTCTCCGGCAAGGGCCTTGACCCCGATATCATCGACAGCTATCTGGGTGATCTGAATCTGCCTGCCGCTATCGCCGGCATCCGCGCAGAAAGCCTAAGCACCGACCCGCTCCGCCGTGCCTATCTCGCCGGCCTCGCCGATTCCCTGCAGGTCATGCTCGAGCTCGCCCTCGAAGTCCTTGGCAAAGGCGACCCCGTTCCCTACGAGCGCGCCGTCGAAGCTTCTACCGGCAAGCCGCCCGAGCTATCCCGGCCCGTATCGAAGCGCGATCGCGTAGCCGAACTGCTAGAACACGGCGGCTATTCAATCTCGACCGGGGATGGCCTTCTTGGAGCCGTTGATGCCTGGCGCCGCGACCGCGTCGTACCCATGGCCTCGGTCAGGGGTGTGGGAGCAGCCGCCATCGCCCTCTTCGATCTACTCAGCGCTCGTAATTTACAGCCACATCTTCCTCATGAACTCGCAGCCGTTCCTCGCGCCAACATTGAATTCCTGCCGATCAAGGACGCATGGTTCTCCGGTTCCATGAATTACCTGGGCCGCGCGCGCAACCCGGATAGATCACCGCAATATGAAGCCACCTACGAGATCAACGCGTCGCTTCAGATGTCCTATCCCGAGTTTGAGCAGCTCGTCAGTCACGAAGTCGTTCCCGGCCATGTCACCACGTTCGCGTATCTGCAGAACCTCTACGTTCGCGGCAAGGCAGGCTTCGAGGCCACCGTCCTGACCATGAATACACGCGCCGCCACGCTGTTTGAGGGCATTGCCAACAACGCCATTCTCATCGCCCACGGAGTCACCGAAATCGATCAGCTTCCCGACGATGACCTGCAAATAGGCGTTCTCCTGGCGCTGCTGCAGGATGACGCAAAGAATCAATCGTCCTATCTCACCTGGGGCGAGAATCGCGAACAATCCGAAATCAAGACGACCCTTCGGCGCGACTTTCTGGTGACGGAAGAACGCGCCGACAAGCTCTCCGGCGCCTGGGGCCGCCATCCGTTGATGGGCCGAATGTACTTGTCCGCCTATCGCGCCGGCACTGAGAAGGTCGCCGACCTTCGTCGCGCTCATCCACCCCAAAGCGTCCTGCCGGCCCTCTTCGGTTGCAAGGGTCTTGTCGACATCGTCACCATCGACTTGGCCCTGCAATCCTGAGCTGATTTTCAGGCCACGCAATTTTCGCTTCGCTCTTTTTGCCATAGGCAGAATAGAATGTGCTCGATGGCTCCTGCGTCTACTGCGCCTACCCTCAAGTACGCCGACCTCGATGGCGAACACCTTTTCACGATCGCGGGGGAGAACACCTCCATTGGCCGAGCGCCCGGTCAGGACCTCGTACTCAAGGAGGCCTATGTTTCCCGTCGTCACGCGATCATCACCCGGCAGAACGGCCACTTTGAGGTCGTCGATCAGAATAGTTCGCATGGCACCTTTCTCAACGGCAATCGCATCGAGCGTGCCAAGCTCAAGTCCGGCGATTGCCTCCAGTTTGGATCTCTGAATGCTGCTGCTTTCCGCTTTCTGCAGCCATCCAGCACTGTCAATGTCAGTTCCAGCGGCCTCGCATCCGATCTCCTTTCCGCGCTTTCCGTTTTCGCACCTACTGACAGGAACATCCCTCAGCCCGCGCGGGAGATTGAGAAGCTCAGCTTTCTGCTGAATGCCGCACGCCAGCTCAACGCCGGCGGCGCCATCACCGACATCTTCCACGCACTGCTCCAACTGTCTCTTCAACTCACCGGGGTTGAGCGAGGCTTTGTGTACCTGCTCGAAGGCGAAGAAATGCGCCTTGCCCTTGGACTCCGTTCCGATGGGAGCACGGTTGAAGAAGACCCGTCGGTCTCGCGCCGCGCCATGCAGAAGGCAATCGAGAGCGACTCCAAATTCTTTCTCAGCGACACCCTAGCCGACGATAGTGCTTCCGGCTGGGCGAGCGTCCTGGCCAACTCCATTCGCAGCATCTACTGCATTCCGCTGCGCAAGCACATCTCGCCCGCCGAACCGAATCGGCTGCTGGGCATGCTCTACCTCGATAGCCAGATTGGCGCAGGCAGCCTCAGCGAGATCGATCACCAGGTACTCGATACGCTTGCCAACGAGGCCTCCACACTCCTCCACAACGCGCTGCTGGCCAAGACCGAACTCAAGGCCCGCCAGGCTGCGGATGAATTGGCAGTCGCCGCCTCGATCCATTCGGGTTTGATGGCAATCACGATGCCGCGCATTGAATATGCCGAACTTCGCGCCCGCAGTCTTCCCTGCCACGCCATCGGCGGAGACTTCTACGACGTCATCGTGCTGGACGATTGCATTTGCGTCGTCATCGCCGATGTCTCGGGTAAAGGCGTACCGGCGTCGATCGTCGCCGCAACGTTGCAGGGCATTATCCACGCGCTGATGCTCACCGGCCAGTCTCTGCCTGAGATTGCGGACCTCGTGAATCGGTTCCTATGCACACGTCAGGTGGGCAAATACGCCACCATGATCGCGCTCAAAGTGTTCCCCAGCGGGTGTGTCGAGTACATGAATTGCGGACACATTCCGCCCCTGCTCGTCACGTCCACCGGAACACAATACCTCGAGGATGCGAACCTGATCGTCGGTATCATTGCCGAAGCAACCTACGCCGCGTCTCAAGTGACGCTTCAACCAGGCGACCGAATCCTGTTGACGACCGACGGTATTACGGAAATTGAAGACAAAACAGGCCAGCAGATCGGGATTGATGGCCTTGCAGGCCTGGCTCACCTGCCCAGCCTCGAAGCGGTCATCGAGCATTGCGCCAGGATTCAGGCTTCCAGCGAAGCACAGGACGACTGGACGCTTTTAGATATTCTCTATACGGGGAAATAGTGCGGCCCAGGGAAATTGGGCTCTTCCAGAATCAGCAACTGCCATTTGACCTTAGGCGTCGCGTTGCCTGCGCTGGTGCGTGGAGGGAATATTCATATCTTCGCGGTACTTTGCCACCGTGCGCCGGGTCAACTGGATGCCCTGTTGCTGCAACATCGCGGCAAGCTGGTCGTCGGTCAGGGGATGGCGCGCATCCTCGTCGTCAATCAGCTTGCGCACTTTGCGCTTCAGCAGCAGCAAAGGCGTATCGGCCCCTTCGGGCCCATTCGATCCCTCTGAGAAGAAAAACCTGAGCTCAATCACGCCCTGGGGGGTGTGGGCATACTTGTTGGCCACGGCCCGGCTCACTGTTGACGGGTGAACGCCAATCTCCTCAGCCACCTCTTTGATCATCATTGGCCGCAGCGCTTCGATTCCCTGGTCGAGAAAATCCTGCTGCCGCCGCACAATCACTTCGCAGGTCCGCAGAATCGTGCTCTTGCGTTGCGCTATGTTGCGCATCAACTGCATTGCGGAGCGGAAGCGCTCTTTCACGTATTCCTTGACTTCCTTCTCGGTGCCCTCAGCCACCAGCATGCGCCGGTACCGCGCGCTCAAGCGCAGGCTGGGCAGGTCCTCTTCGTTCATCGAGACTACCCACTCCCCGCCTCGCTTGGTAAACACCACGTCCGGTTCGATCAGGCGAGTCTGCTCCCGGTTGTAGAGCCTGCCCGGCCGAGGTTCGAGCGTGCGAATGAACTCCACGCCTGCATGCACCTCTTCCGGTGTCAGGTGCAGCGACTTCGCCAGGTCCTTCACATCCCGCTTCTGCAGCAGTTGAAGATGGTCGTGCACAATCTGCATGGCCACTTCCATCGACCGCCGGCGTTCTCCGAGCTTCGCCTCCGCCTCCGCCTTCAGGCTCCGGTGAGGATCCACTTCTCCATTTTCATCATCGTGCGCGTATACCTTACTCAGCTCTGCCTGTTGCGCCGCAATCTGGATCAGCAGGCACTCGCGCAGATCGGCTGACGCAACGCCTGCCGGATCGAGATGCTGCACAAGGTCGATGCCGCGCTTGATCTGCTCGCTCAGGACTTCTTTGGCCTTTTCCTTGTTTTCCTCAAAATGGCCGAACGCCTCGATCAGTTCGTCGTGACCGGCCGCGAGATATCCGTCTTCATCCAGGTTGCCGATAATGAACTCGGCCGCGATGGCCAGCTCCGGCTCCAGCGTCAGTGCTCCCAGCTGCCACGCCAGGTGATCGGATAAAGTCGTAGGCTGCGAAAGGAAGTTCTCGAATGAGGGCTTCTCGCTGTCTTCATACTCCGGCTGGGTGCGGTAGCCCGGATCAAGGTAGTCCTGAAAGTACGACCCGAAATCAATCTCGTTGAAAGGATCCTTGGGTTCGGC
>NZ_JBARMD010000333.1:0-2592 GCF_049802275.1 Occallatibacter sp.
GAAGCATTTTCGATAAGCACGCTTGAAGGAAAGCTGATCGAGCATTGACGAATACAATCTGCTGGAAATATTCGAGCTATTCGCCGCGGCGACGGGCATGAATTTCAACTAGCGATATCAGCCCAAACCACGTTTCCAGGACTGCGGCGGCTGGAACCTTGGTTTGGCGATTGAGCGCCAATGCAGCATCGCCAATTCTCGTCCTGAGAACTGACGTACATTAAAATCTGCTGAGTGGGCAAGGCTGCTCGGCGCGCTACGCCAAACGAAGTAGACAATCTACCTCCAGTGGGAGTAGAGTGCCTACATCTATGAGCGAAGAATCCCCATATAAGAATCGGATTGAGCTGTTGCAGGGAACACTCGACATGCTTATTCTTCAGACCCTGCAATGGGGACCGCAGCACGGATACGGAATTGTCCAGGCTTTACGTTTGCGATCCGGAGATGTGCTTCAGGTGGAGACCGGATCACTGTATCCAGCTCTTCATCGGTTGGAGCGTCAGGGTTGGGTGCAGTCTGAATGGAAGCAGTCAGAGAGCAAGCAAAGAGCCCGATATTACCGAATCACGGCCAAGGGGAAAAAGCAGTTGGCCTCGGATCTGGGCCGATGGGAGCGGATTGTCGAAGCGATTGGGTCGGTGATGTACGTCAAGCCGGAGGAGAGCGAGTCATGAAGTGGTTCCCGAGCCTCGGTTTCCAGCGGCGCAAGCGCGAATTGCAGGAAGAGATTGATGCGCACCTGCAGATGGCGATTGCAGATCGAGTGGCGCGAGGCGAGACGGCAGAGGCGGCGCGACAAGCAGCGGCGCGGGAATTTGGAAATATTCCTCTAGTGCAAGATGTGACGCGCGACATGTGGGGTCAAGCGTGGTTTGAACAACTGGGCCGGGATGTCCGTTACGCGTTACGGCAACTGCGCAAGAGCCCCGGCTTTTCGATCACCGCGACGGCGATGCTGGCAGTGGCTATCTGCGCCAACAGCACCGTCTTCAGTTGGATTGACGGGACAATGTTGCGTCCGATTCCTGGTGCGCGGGACACGGGCGATCTTGTCAGCATGCAGCGGGGGGAACGGAACTTCTCTCCGACTCCGCCCTTCTCGTATCTCGACTATCGCGATCTGCGCGAGCAGAACCACACCCTCGCCGGAATGCTCGCATATCACAGCGATTGGATCACGCTGACTGACGGCGCACAGCCGCAGCGCATCTATATCGGGAATGTGTCAGCGAACTTCTTCGACGTGCTGGAAGTGAAGCCTCAGCTGGGGCGGTTCTTTCTGCCTCAGGAAGAAACGCGGCCGGACGCCGTGCCGTACGTCGTGCTTGGGTACTCGTTATGGAAGACGCGCTATGCGGGAGACCCTGAAATTGTGGGCAAGGCGATCGAGATTGCCCGGCATCCTGTGACGGTGATCGGCGTAGCGCCGGAGGGATTTATCGGGGCGGCGCCGGGGCTTCGGGATGATGCATGGCTGACGCTGAATCCCCTCGGGACGAACGTGTATAGGCTCACGCATCGCAGTGGTGGTGCGGTCTGGCTGAACGTGATCGGAAGATTGCGGCCCGGCGTGAGCCGTGACCAGGCAGCCCAGGACCTTGACACCCTGATGCACAATATTGTCGCGGCGTTCCCGGACGATCATCTGGGCGAGAACCGGATCACGCTCGATCCCATGTGGCGCTCGCCCTTCGGGGCCAACGGATACATGGCGGCGACACTGCCTATTCTGCTGGCCTTCGCCGGGCTGGTGCTGGTGCTGACCTGCGCGAACGTGGCGACGCTCACGCTGGTGCGGTTTGTATCCCGGCGGCGTGAGCTTGCGATCCGGCAGTCGCTCGGGGCGAATCGTATGCAACTGGTGCGGCAGATGGTACTGGAGGGCGTGTTGCTTTCCATGGTCGCAGGAGCCGTGGCCCTTGTATTGACATCGTGGACTTCGAAGACATTCGCATGGTTTTTTCCGCCGACCTCGTTTCCCCTCCTACTCAACGGGAGCATGGACCATGAGGTGGTGATCGGGATTGCGGTGTCCAGCCTGTTGGCCGGTTTGTTGTGCAGCGCGCTTCCCGCCTGGCGTTCGTCTCACGCGTCGGCAGCTGAGGTACTCAAGGCAGAGTCTGCAAGCGTCTCTGGCGGCTCACGCAACCGCAAATTGCTCAGTGGGCTGGTGGTGGCGCAAATCGCGTTTTCCCTTCCTCTGCTGTTGTGCTCCGGGCTATTTCTGCGAACCCTCAAGAATCTCGCCCACGCGAATCCCGGATTTGAGCAGGACCATATTCTCACCGCGTCCGTGGGGCTGAATATTGCCGGCTACAGCCACGACCAGGAACAGGTGATCCGTCACAAGATCCTTGATCGCGCGTCGGCATTACCCGGCGTGAAGGTTGCGTCTCTTACGGACTGGATTCCGATGACCCTGACCCACAAGGGGGTCGATGCGTATCCGGAAGGGTATGTGCCACACCCGCATGAATCTTTGCAGGTGTACCACGCCGACGTGGCCCCGCGGTATTTCGAATCCCTCCATATACCCATTCTGGAAGGACGCGAGTTCACGCCGGATGACGATGAAAAGGCCCCGAGGGT
>NZ_JBARMD010000334.1:0-3126 GCF_049802275.1 Occallatibacter sp.
GTCTTCCGGCATTCCGTTTCCTGAGGTGTACATGCCTGCTTATCTGCTGCTGGTTCTTGCCGTTCTCACGCGCGTGGTACCCCACCACGGCTGGCTCAACTTCACCGCCGTCGGCGGCGCCTTGCTCTACTTTGGCGCCCGGCGCTCCTGGCGCGAGATGCTGGCTCCCCTGGCCGCCCTCATGGTTACCGACTACTGCCTCACCGTCTTCGCCTATCACTACAGCTTCGTGTGGACGTCTTACGTCACCACCTGGGCCTGGTATCTGGCGGTGATGGTCCTGGGACACATCCTTCTGAAGTCGCGAACCAGCTGGCTCCGCTTTAGCGCCGCCGTCGTGCTCGGTCCCACCTCGTTCTTCCTTATTTCAAACTATGCGGTGTGGGTTGGCGGCACGATGTATCCGCGTACCCTGGCCGGACTGGCTGCCTGCTATGCGGCGGCGATTCCGTTCTATCGCAATGACGTGCTCTCCACGACGATCGTTGCAGGCCTCGCCTTCGGTGTTCCCGTGCTCATCCGCAAAATGCGCCTTGAGCGCAACGCGGGCGTCGTCGCAGTTCGCTAGGGTCGTCTCAGGTTGAATTTGTTACCGACCTTTGTCGAATTTGATTCACGTTGTCAAATCGCCTTGGCGCACTGACTCCCTCGGGACTGCAAGTTAGTTGCCGACTGTGCGAATATTTATGCCGGATTCCGACTCCAGCGTCGACGTCTACGAGTACATCCTGGACAAGATCGACGCTGTACCTCATCTCGAAGCGGTCATCCTTCTTTGGAACAGCCGCCCCGTAGCCTGGCTGCCGGAAGAACTCGCATCCCGCCTTTATCTGTCCAAAGAAAAAGCGACCGAGATCCTCAACGACCTCGCCCGTCAGCAACTCGTGCAGCAGGTCGCTTCCTCTCCGGCGAAATACTCCTATCTGCCCCGCAACGAGGAGCAGGACGAGTGGATGTATAAAGTAGACGTAGCCTACCGCCGCGAACTCGTACGCATTTCCACGATGCTGCATTCCAAAACTCCGTCGTCGGTCCGCGAATTTGCTCGCGCATTCCGCATCAAGAAGGATCGGGAACCGTGACCCTGGCGCTCGACGTTCTCACCCTACTCACCACCATTTTGTGCGCGATTCTACTTCTCCGCGCCTTTCATAATGTGCGAAAGAGCCTTCTGCTATGGAGCGGATTGTGTTTTATAGGCCTATCGGCGGCGACGTTGCTTCGCATATTCGATCTGCGCATCTTTCTTGCGACTGACCTGTATTCGTATCGCCTTGGAGTCACCGCAATTTCGATGGCCCTGCTGCTCTATGGCCTGATTTGGGAGAGCCAATGAGCCCCATTACTCATCCCGTAGTCGACTTTTTCATGCTGGGATTCATCGCCGCATGTTCCCTGGTCGCAGGGCTGTTCTTTTTCAAATTCTGGCGATCAACGCGCGACCCCTTGTTTCTGGCCTTCCTGGTATTCTTCGTGGTGCAGGGCTGCACCAACGCCGCGATTCTAAGCCTCGAGCACCCTAACCAGGGGAACCTCATCGTCTTTGTTGTCCGCCTGCTCTCAGTCCTCGTGGTGCTCGGTGCAATCCTTCGCAAGAACCTGGCGAGAAACTGAGAACAATCGAATCGACCGATGTAGCGAAACGAATGCTCCCGGTCACGCGTCCAGCCGAATTTCACCCCGACGTCGCTTCCGCATCCACCAGATCCCGAACCCGGCGAGCGTCACCCCAAACACCACCAGCAACCCTGTCAGCGCATGGTGCTGCACAACACCCAACGCCTCGGGACCAAGCTTAATCACGAGCAGCGAAAGAACCAGCCAGCGCACCATCCTCCCCGTAAATACCGCCAGCATGAATGGAACCACCCGCATCTCAAACACACCGGCGGCAAATACAAACGCCTTCCACGGAGTCGGTGGCGGCATGGCCGAGGGGATGGCCATTGCCAGAAATTCCTGTTTTTCGAACCGCAGCTTCATGCGCTCATAGTGCTCGCGATTCACGCGCTTCAGGATGAACAGCTCGCCTCCTGCCCGGCCCAAGGCGTACGGTAACAGGCCGCCAACGGCCGAGCCCGCTGCTGCGAGCACGCAATATGCCCAGAAATGCCCCTGATCTTTCCACACCCACACCGCTATCAGGGCGTCCATGGGGACAGGGATGGTCGAGGAGTCCAACAGTGCCACTGCGCCTGCGCCTAAGATCCCCCATTTGATGAGCAGGGGAAGGAGAACCAGCTTCCATTTGAGCCAGAATGCCTGAAAAAAGTGCTTCAAAAACGTCCCTTTCCCCTCGCAAAACGTCTAATTTCCGGGGTTCCCCCATATTTTCATCAATGGGATTCGATCAAAAGATCAATTGTACGGTCCTGCGTTATCTGCGTGTTCGATTGGCCGCAAGCCAAATCCATTCGTGACCAGGCAGGCCGTTTTGTTGAAACGCCGGGAATGAGAGAATAGATGAGAAGGACTCGAAGCAGAGCTGGCCGGGGGAGATGGTACGTACCCGAGGCAGCCGTAGCCCGCATGCATGCCGACCAGTGAAGCAAAACCCACCGCGAATGAACCCGCGGTACCCCAGCCGAAGAGGGCCAGCACAGGCCCCCTGAACCTGACCTTTGCAGAAGAGGAAAGACCCTTCGGCGAGGATGTTTCTGCTCCGGAGGACGGCCCCCAGACCGACGAGGGCGGTGAAAAGGCGCGGATTCGTCGCGGCGCGTCCACGTCCCGTTGGGTAGACTACGATACCCACGAATTGCTGAACATGATCAGCGAGCTCGAAGATGAGCGGCGCTGGGCCCGGCTTCGCGAAGGTATCTGGCTAGCACTCCTGATCCACATCCTGCTGCTTTCGGCCATTACGTGGGTCCCGCGCTATCTCTTCCACGTTCCCGCCGTCATCGACCCATTTGAAGCTATCAAACAGCGCAAAGACCTGACTTACCTGGACTTGCCGCCTGACGTGATCAAGAAGTTTCAGCCCAAAGTCCAGGTCAAGCCGGTTCCCGAGAAGCAGCCGCGCGTCGACAAAAAGACTCTGGAAGCGCTGAACAAGCCAGCCCCCCCACCCCCAACCCCTGAGCCTCAGCCCACGCCGCCGTCCCAGCCCGCCTTGACCTCACC
>NZ_JBARMD010000335.1:0-19012 GCF_049802275.1 Occallatibacter sp.
GGAGACGTTCAATTCGTACGCGGCGATGCCCTCCGCATCGTTCAGGCGCTCGACGACCAGCTTGTAATCGCTAACCGTGTAGCCGAAGACGTTGACGATGACTTTGCACGAGGGATAGCGGCGGAGGAGCGGCAGTTTCTTCTCGATGAACTCGGCCACGCCGATGTTCTGCAAACCGATCGCATTCAGCATGCCCGCGGCGGTCTGGATGATGCGGGGCGCAGGATGGCCCAGCATCGGTTCCAGCGAGATGCCCTTGGTGACGAACGCACCGATCCGTTCCAGCGAAACGATCTCTTCAAATTCGATGCCGTAGCCAAAAGTACCGCTCGCAGCGATGACCGGGTTGGTCAGCTCGATACCGGCAAACTGCACTTTCATGTCGGGTTTCACGCGCGGATCTTTCCCTCGAAATTGAAGCGACTATTGCGGAATTGATGGGATCGAATGGACCGGCTTTAACGCTTCTTTCAGCACTCGCCCCGTCGCGGCAGATGGAAAATTGACGCCTGCAAGCGAGGCAAACGTGACTGCCAGATCCACAGGGGCTACACGTCCATGATACTCGCCGGGAATGAAGGGACTCCCGTAGAAGGCAAGCGGCACGTGGCGATCGTAGGACCAGGGGCTGAAGTGGGTTGTTCCTCCCCAACTGCGAATATCCTCCATCTGGTAGCCGCCCAGCACGAGCATCACAAACCAGTTTCCATGATAGGCGTAGCTGTGAGCCAGTTCGCGGCCCCAGTCTGTTGGGGGCAGCGGCCCGTTAGCCAATTGAAGACGCGTATAAACGCCGGCCACTTGTGGCGCAGGCGGCAGGCGTTTCTGCGAAGGCTCGGGCGTTGGCTCGTTTAGCTTCAGCTGTGGCAACGGCGCCGGACTCTGCGCCGCGACGGCATCCGGCAGCAGCGCAGCCAGTTCTTCTTCCGCCGTCTGCTCGCTCACGTGTGCCTTCTCAAATGCATGTTTGTTCAGCACGATGTACGGCAGCTCCGGTAAAGGCATCAGGTACTCTACGTGCGCCCCAGGGGAGTGGCGATCATTCAGTTCTTTTTCCAGTTGCGCATAGAGCTTCTCCATGTTCACCATCGCCGAATCCACTCCCAGCTTCGCAGCCTCGCTCGGCACCGGGGCAATCCCGTGGTCCGCTGTCAGCGCCAGCCAGACATTGTCGAGTCCAACAGTCTGATCGAGCCATGAAAAGAATTTGTCGAAGTCCCGGTCGAGGCTCACGATCATCTGCTCTTCGGAATCCGAATCGGGCCCCAGTTGGTGTCCTTGAATATCGTTGGCCGAGAGTGAAATCGTCACAAGATCGGTAACACCGCGCTGACCGAGCTTTTCGCCGGTAATCACCGCCTTCGCGAAGTCAAACTCGTAGCTGTTGGCTGCCGGGGTTCTCCCCACAAGATCGTAAAACTGCGTGGTGCCTTCGGCGTTGGCCTCGCGCTCGGCCTGTGCGATGCGGCCACTGGCATTGAAGGCCTGCGCCCATTCAGGCAAATGCTGCATGTAGTAGCTCGACGTGATGAACTGGCCGCTCGCATTGTCGATCCAGAACGCGCCCTTGGCTGACTGGCCCACCGGCAGAATAGCGGCGCGATCTTTCAGTGAGATGCCGAACACCTTTGCTCTGCCCTGGGTCGCGAGCCGCAGTTCGTCTCCGAGCGTCGAGGCCCGCAGATTCAGCGGAGATGCTCCGACGAGAAATTTTGCTGCGGTCGATGGCGCGCCCGGCAAATTCGCTGGAATCGAAGACGATGGAACTCCCACAAGCTGGTAGCGCTCGTCCTGGACAGAACTAACCTTCACGGCGTCAGACCGCGAAGCATCCCACCACTCGTTCGACTCGATACCGTGCCCATCGGAATATGCACCAGTCCCGATGGTCGCGTGTCCGGGCGCCGTCTTGGTGTTGGCGTAGTCGTAATAGCAATCTGTGAACCACGCGCCTTCATTCATGAAAAGCCTGAAGCCCCGGCCCTTGAACTCAGCGCGATCGCGGTTGAGATAGTCGCCGCGAAACTGGTCGATCACGATAACGACAATCAGTTTAGGCTTGCCGACATAAGCCTGCGACCATGCCTCAGGGGAGGTTTGCATCATCAGCACGGCAGCGAAACACACGAGGAGCAGGCGAGACAAACTACGCAATGGATGGAACATGATCTCAATTCTAAACAATCGATCATGAACACCATGCGACAGTTGGCGCTGTTCGACGCAAGAAATGAGATTCAAGACTGACGGTCTTGAATTGGGGCCGTCCTCGGGCCTATTCGTAACGCAATGCGACCGTCGGCTGAACGTGTGCTGCTCGCATTGCGGGAATCAGGATGGCGATGGCTGCCGTTGCCAGCAGAACCGCCGAGACAACCACGAATGTAAGCAGATCCGATCCGCTTGTTCCGTAAAGCACGGTGGCCGCGAACCGGCCAACAACCAGGGCGATGGCAAGTCCGATCACAAGACCAATCGCGGTCAAGGTCAGACCCTGCCGCAGAACCATTCTCATGACCTTGCGCGGCTTTGCGCCCAGTGCCATGCGGATTCCGATTTCGCGCGTACGGCTGCGGACCGAGTAACTCATCACTCCGTACAAGCCGATGGCCGCAAGTGTAAGACCGACTGCGCCGAAGATTCCCAGCAATAGTGCGGATATACGCGGCAATAGCAGGGATTTGTCCACATGCTCCTGCATCGTCTGGATGTTGAACACTGCCATGTTGGGATCGAGCGCGCCGATCTGCCCCCGCACCGAGTGAGCCATTGCGCCCGGCGCAACCGTTGTTTTGACGATCAATGTGGTTCCGAAGAAGCTGTTGGCTTTTTCAGGGGCAGCATTGAGAAACATGAAAATAGCATCGAGCGGTTTCTCGCCGATGGTGCGCAGCTTTGAATTACGCGTAACTCCGATAACGGTGTATTGATCCTTATCCTGCCGGATCACGCGACCGATCGGATCCTGGCCCGGAAACAGGTGAGACGCCATGGTCTCGTTGATGACGACCGAGTGCTGGTCGTCGGTCGCGGGAACAAAGTCCCGTCCCCGCAACAACGGAATTCCCATCGTATTGAAATATCCGCTGCCAACGCTGTTGGTATCGGCGTTCACGTTTTGCTTCGGATGATCCTTGACCGCGTCCACGTCGTAGCTGTTATTTGATGAGCCTATGCTCAGCGGCACCACGCCGACAAAACTTACCGACCGCACTCCCGGCAATGCTGACACCCGTTCCCGTACCTTGGACAGGAACTGCACGGTCTTGTCATGTGAGTAGCTTTGCAGTTTTGGATCCATGGTCATCATCAGCACGTTGTCGGTCTTGAAACCGATGTCGATAGACGAGGCGTTGCCCAGGCTCCGCAGGAACAATCCCGCTGTCGCCAGCAACACGAGCGACAACGCCACCTGCACCACAACCAGCGTATTCCGCAGACGCGATCGCCCCACCCGCCCAAACATTGCAGGACCGTCCTTCAACGATCCAACCAGGTCGGGTCGCGAAGCGCGCATAGCTGGAACCAGCCCAAACAGTAAAGCCGTAACGATCGAAAGACCTAGCGTGAACAATGCCACCCGCATGTCAACGTTGAAATCAAACACCACCGGGAAAGGCAGTGGTAGTTGGAAATTTGAAATTGCGCGCGCTGCCCCTGCAGCCAGCAGGAATCCTACGCCAGCGCCGGTCAACGCTAGTAGAAAGCTCTCGAAGAGGAGTTGTCGTATTAGCTGTCTGCGTTTTGCCCCCATCGCAAGGCGGATGGCAATCTCCTTCTGCCGTCCAATTGCGCGAGCCAACAGCAAATTGGCAACGTTGGCGCATGCCACCAGCAGCACCAGTCCGACCACCACCATCAATACCGCCATCAGCGTGAATGCCGGAGTCGCAGATCCCGCAATCAGCCCGCCCGCCGTTTGCAGCGTCAGGGCATCGTGCCGCTTCTCGTCTTTGCGATAGGTGTCGTCAAGCCGCTTCTTGATGACATTCAGTTTGACCTCCGCTTGCTTGCGGGTAACGCCGGGCTTGAGCCGGCCGTTCATCATCAACCATTGATTGTCGCGCCTTGTTGTAATGCTGCCGTCAGTCGCCAAGTCGGGCATGATCTCCGACGCAACTGCAAGCGGTACCCAGAATTCAGATACGATGCCGCGGTCCACTCCGTAGAAACCGGAGGGCGCAATTCCCACCACGGTGTAATACCGGCCATTCAGAGCTACATCGTGATTGATGATATTTGGGTCGCTGGCAAATCGGCGCCGCCACAGACCATTGCTCAACACCACCACGTGGTTATGTGCACCTGTCTGGTCATCGTCCGGACCAATAGCCCGTCCAAGTGTCATCGGCACTCCGAGACTGGGGAAGAAATTTCCGGTGACCGACTGGCCCCACACCCGCTCCGGCTCTCCCTTGCCGCCAATGCTCGCCGGGATCAGCGGAAAGTGCCCCGCGACTCCTCCCTCAAACAGGTCACCGGACTGATCGCGGTAGTCAAGGTAGTCGGGGTAAGAATAGGACTGGCCTTCGGAAAACATCACCACGCTTCCCGGATCCTTCACTGGCAACAGGCCCCACAACAGCCCGTTTGCCACGCTGAAGACCGTGGCATTGGCCGCAAAGCCCAGCGCGATCGAAATGACAACGATAAGTGAAAAGCCAGGTGCTCTCAGAAGAGTGCGCATCGCATAGCGAAGATCCTGAAGCAGATTGTCCATGACTGACCTCGATCTGAACGGGATTGTTCGGGATTCTATACGCAGATCCGAAGCAGAAAGTTCTCATTAAGTTGCTGACGACCCGCAGGTGGGTTGTTCCTGCGGCGTGCTACCATCATGCACATCTGTCTTGAACTGAAATTCCCCGGAGAGACCAGTCCATGGCCAGTTTTTCTTCTGTGCTTCGACACGGGTGTGCGCCCATGTTTGCAGCAGCGATTTGGGCCGTACCAATCAGCCTTGCTGCACAGACTCCTTCCAGCAACGCTCCAACTGATGTCGTGATTCAAAATGCAACGGTAATGACCGTTACGCATGGCACGATTCCGCATGGCAGTGTGTGGATTCATAACGGAAAGATCGCGGGCGTCGGTGCGACCGTAAACGCACCAGCGGGTGCGAAAACGATAGACGCGGCGGGCAAGTACGTTACGCCCGGAATTATCGACCCGCACTCGCATTCTGCGCTGGGCGACGACATCAACGAAGCCACCAGCCCGGTGACACCCTCGATGATGATGATCGATGCCTTTGATAACCGGGACAAGGCGCTTTACCAGGCATTGGCCGGAGGCGTAACGACCGAGCTGCTGCTGCATGGATCGGCGAATATGATCGGCGGCCAGGCGGTCGTCATCAAGAACAAGTTCGGCCTGTCGCGGGATGAAATGCTTTTTCCCAATGCGCCCCGCTCCATCAAATTTGCGAGCGGCGAAAATCCCAAGCGTGTTTACGGGCGCCGCGGCGAAGTTCCTTCCACGCGTATGGGCAACTTCGAGGTGATGCGCCAGGCATTTGAGGACGCGAAGGCATATATGGCGTCGTGGGATGCCTACAACGCAAAGGTAGCGAAAGGCGACAAAGACGCAGTCGCGCCCAAGAAAGACCTGAAGCTGGAAGCGCTGGCCGATGTACTGCGCGGCAAGCTCTACGTGCAAATTCACTGCTACCGTGCCGACGAATTCCTGACCGAAGAGGCCATTGCGAAGGAGTACGGATACAAGATTCGGGCCTTCCATCATGCGCTGGAGATGTACAAGGTGGGGGACAAGATTGCTCCGACCGGTACCGGCATCGCCACCTTTGCAGACTGGTGGGGGTTCAAGGACGAAGCCTGGGACGCTATCCCATGGAACGCGGTGATGAGCATGCGCGAGGGAGTGCGCGTAGCTCTCAAGAGCGATTCGAACGACTATGTGCGACGGCTCAACCAGGAAGCCGGCAAGATGGTGAATTACGGCGGGGCCACCGAAGAAGAGGCGCTGCGCATGATCACGCTGAATGCAGCGTGGATTATCGGAGTCGACGATCGCGTTGGATCGCTCGACGAGGGCAAAGACGGAGACGTCGTGATCTGGAATATGGATCCGCTTTCAACCTATGCTCGCGTTGAAAAGGTATTTATTGACGGCGATGTTTTCTTTGACAGCTCCTTGCCTGGATTTGGCACGACTCACTTCAGCGGTGCAATGCACGACGCTGGATTCGAGACCGCTGAAGATGAAGGAGACGGACAATGAAGCCGGGAATCCTTATCACAGCTTTAGGTGTTGCGGTTTTGGCCTGTACAACTGGATTCGCGCAAGATGCAAAGGTCGGACCGAACACCACATCGCTCGCGCCAGAGAAGACAATAGCAATTGTCGGCGGGAAGGTATTGACGATCACGCACGGGACGATTGAAGACGGCACAGTGGTGATGTCAGGTGGAAAGATTGTCGCCGTTGGTCCGGCAAAGACAACGAAGGTGCCAGCCGGCGCAGATGTGTTTGACGCCAAGGGAATGACCGTCTATCCGGGACTGTTCGATGCAGAGACGCACCTCGGGCTCACTGAAGTTGAAGCAGACCAGAACAGCAATGACCTGGCGGAGACCGCCGATGAAATCGAGCCGCAGATGCACGTTGGCGACGCATTTCATGCCGAGACGGTTCACATCCCAGTGGAACGCCTGAACGGAATAACGAATGCAATCGTAGCGCCTGCTTCGGACGATTCGATTCCGGGACAAGACGCTGCGATTCAACTGTACGGCCGTGACCGTGATGCGATGCTGCTCCAGGGAGACATTGCCCTGGCGATGAACTTTGAAGGCAGCGTTCGAAGGAAGGCGAACTACAACGGCCCTTCGAAATTTCCCACCACGCGCATGGGTCTCGCCACGCAGATTCGTCAGGCATTTCTCGACGCGCAAGCCTACGAAGCAGAGCGGGCCGCGGCCGCGAAGCCCGATCACAAAGGGGCTCCTCCGAAGCGCGATCTGAAACTGGAGGCGCTCCTGCCCTATCTCCATGGAGAGAAACCGGTCGTGCTCGCTGCGTATGAAAGCTACGAGGTGGAAGTCGCAATGGGCCTCGCGAAGGAATTCCATCTCAAGGTCATTCTCAATCACGTGACACATGCGCAGGACGTACTCGATGAGATCGCTTCGTATCATGTGCCCGTGATTGTCGGGCCGATTTACGACTTTCCCCGTCCAGATGAACGATACGACGCGGTCTACACCCTGCCTGCAGAGTTGCAGAAGCGGGGAGTGAAGATTGCACTTGCGACTGCTGGGCGCGACATGGGCGGAAGTCGCAATCTACCGTATGCAGCCGGGTACGCGGTGGCATACGGCCTGCCCTATGATGAAGCCTTGAAAGCCATCACTCTCAATCCGGCGGAGATGTTTGGACTCGGAGATACGCTCGGATCGCTGGACGTGGGCAAAACGGCAAATGTCGTTGTGGCAAACGGCGACCCGCTGGATGTACGAACTTCGGTGAAGCAGGTCTTTATTGAGGGCAATGCTGTTCCGATGGTGAGCCGGCAAACCAAGCTGCGTGATGAGTACATGTCTCTTACCACCAAGAAGCCTTGAGTGCCCCAAGACGAATTCCGCGAATCGGCATCATCTGGATAAAGGAAAGAGGCGGCCCGTTGAAGGCCGCCTCTTGTTTGTCGCTTTGTCGAAGCGTTAAGCCGTGACAGGCTCCGTCGCGTTCACCTTGACGGGCGTCAGCCAGCCGAAACGATCCGGCTTCAGTCCGTTCGCAATCGCAAAGAACTCGTCGGCAATCTTCTTCGTGATTTCGCCGGTCTTTCCATCGGCGACCAGGATGCGGTCGATTGAACGAATTGGCGAGACTTCGGCGGCCGTGCCGGTGAAGAAGACCTCGTCGGCGATGTAGAGCATCTCGCGCGGAATCGGCTGCTCGGTGACCGCGAGTCCAAGGTGCCGGGCAATCGTAAGGACGCTGTCACGTGTAATACCCGACAGCGCGGAGTTCGCCAGTTGGGGTGTGTAAAGAACGCCGTTCCGCACCACGAACACGTTCTCGCCCGAGCCCTCGCTCACCAACCCGTTGGTGTCGAGCGCGATGCCCTCGACATAGCCGTTAATGTCAGCTTCCATGCGGATGAGTTGCGAATTCATGTAATTTGCCCCGGCCTTTGCCAGTGCGGGCATCGTGTTCGGCGCGAGCCGATTCCAGCTTGAGATGCACACGTCGGCGCCACCGGTTCCCGCTACGTACTTGCCCCACGGGAAGTTGGCCATGTAGACCTCGATGGGCGAGCCCTTGGGACTGACGCCGATTTCTCCGTAGCCTCGCAGGGCGATCGGCCGGATATAGCACGGCGCTATCCCATTTGCCTCGATCAGGTCCACTACGGCGGCACAAAGCTCATCCAGCGAAAAAGGAAGCTCCATCCGGTAGATCTTGGCGGAGTCCAGCAGGCGCTGCATGTGCTCCGGAAGCCTGAAAACGGCCGAGCCCTGCGGCTGTGCGTAGCAGCGGATTCCTTCGAACACGCTGGAGCCATAGTGGATCACATGGCTCATCACATGGATGGTGGCGTCCTCCCAGGGAATCAGGTTGCCGTTGTGCCAGATCTTTGAGGTTTTCTGTATGGGCATGGGGATGCGCGTGCTCCTTGGTCACGTCAATGCGCGATTACCCCAAGGGTATCGCGATTCGGCGCAAAGTGTCACGGGCACCAAGGTTTCGCCGGGATTGCGGTAGCCATCTTCGCACCGGGGCCTGTCTGGGCCGACTGCTTCGATTCCGTGCGAACATCGGTAGCCTCACTTATGAATGGATCGATGGCCGGCGGTTTGCCGCGCAGCTAATGCAGCCCAGACCAATGTGCTAAGGTTCAGGCGTGGCCGCCGCCAAAACGAAACAGCCGTCGCGTCCGGCAAGAGTTCTGCTGCCGCGCATGTCAAAAAAAGAGGGATACACTCCGCATCCGTTCGATGCGGAGAATGGCGTTCAAACCAGCGGCCTGATTCCCGGTCGCTACCTGAAATCCGGACACAAGCACGACCGGCATTCCACGGCATATTTTGGCGTTTCGCCCTCTGTTTTTCGCGCTCTACTCAGGCGCTGGAAGCGGACGAATCCCGCGGCCCGGGTGAAAGACTTTGCATTCATCGATGTTGGAGCGGGCATGGGCCGGGCCATGCTGCTGGCGGGAGAACATTCGTTTCGCCAAGTCATCGGGATTGAACTGAACCCTATTCTTGCCAGGGCCGCCCAGCGCAATCTCGCCATCTGGAAAGAAGCAGGTAGGGTGCGGGTGCCCATGCAGATCGTCTGTGGCGATGCGCTTGACGCGGGGTTTCCCGATGGACCCTGCCTGGTCTTTTTCTTCAATCCGTTTGGAGCATCGGTGATGCGGCGGTTGTTGAAGCGCCTTGCCGTTGTCTTTGCCGATCGTCCTGGACAGCTCGATATTCTCTACGTCAACAACGAGCAGGAACTGGCAATCGAGCGCCAGCGCGGCTTCACGCGGCTCTTCCATGGTAAGGAACGACGGTCCCGCGCTGACGCCATTGCCGACCACAGGATCATGGCCAACCAGCCTGATGGTGAATACGCGGCAGCCAATTACGAGGACTGTTCCATCTGGCGCTGGGACGGCCAATCGTAAGCCATAGAAAGGGTTGACGAATCTACCCCGAAGGGTGGAACGTGTTCGATGGGCGGGAAACCGGTTTGACTGAAGAAGCGGAGCCGTCCGAGACTCCGCACCAAGCCCGGACTCGAAGGAGTACGACTTTGAAAGAGCCGCATTTGATCCTGGGAATCGGAGAGTTGCTTTGGGACCTGTTGCCGGAAGGACCGCGTCTGGGGGGCGCGCCGGCAAATTTCACGGTCATGGCTGGCCGGCTGGGCAATCACTCCGCGATCCTGAGCCGCATTGGGAGGGATGACCTGGGCCGCGAAGCCGTGCACCGGCTTGACCCTCTGCCTGCCGACACAAGCTTTCTGCAGATCGATCCCGCGCATGAAACTGGCCGCGTTACCGTCTCCTTCAAGCATGGCCAGCCGGAGTACACGATCCACCACCCGGCAGCGTGGGACTCACTGGAACTTTCTGACGAGTGGGTCCGCCTCGCGGAGCGTGCAGACGCTATCTGTTTCGGGTCGCTGGCGCAACGCAGCGTCGAATCGCGCCAAACCATTCAGACCCTCGCGGCACAGGCATCCTCGCGATGTGTACGCATCTTCGATGTGAATCTACGACCGCCGTTCTATTCGAGCGAAGTGATACAGGAATCGCTCGAACTGGCCACCGTGGTGAAGATGAATGACGCGGAGGTTCCGCAGGTCATGGCGCTCCTGGGAATGCAGGCGGACGACGACAGCACCGTGGGCAGTCTGCGCCTCAGCGCCGAGCGTCTGCTGGTTGAGTTTCCCACACTGCAGACGGTCGCAGTCACCCGCGGCGGCCAGGGCAGCCTTCTGGTCACGCGCCAGGAGTGGCACCAGCATCCGGGCTTTCCCGTCAAGGTTGTCGATACTATCGGCGCCGGAGACGCGTTTACCGCAGCCATGACTCATTACCTTCTGCGTGGAGCGGATTTGCCGGTGCTGAATGAGGCAGGGAATCGCTGGGGGAGTTGGGTTGCGTCGCAATCCGGCGCCATGCCTCCGCTCACGGATGCGACCCGCGCCGAAATCGATACTGCGATCGAGCAATCCGCATAGCAGACTTTGTATATTCAAAGCCGAAGCACTCAGAGCCCCGCGAGGGGCGGAAATGTATCGACATTCTGTCGACAATGGCCGGCCGATCTTTTAGTGTTCTTGAGTACAAGGTTTTGCCGGTTCAAGGATTACGCATGAAGAAGCCCCGAAGACTGGCAAGCAAGCTTGGCCCACTCCCGCAGAGCGATTCTGGGGCTCAACAGTCCAAACACCGCCGCGTTTTCGACCATCTTCTTGCCAGCATTCAATCGGGTGGGCTGAAACCTGGCGACCGGCTCCCCAGCGAAGCGGAATTGGGCAAGTTATTTGACGCTTCGCGCATCACTGTGGCCAAAGCCGTCCATGACTTGCAGCGCATGGGCCTTGTCACGCGACGGCCCGGAGCCGGCACGCATGTATTAGCCGAAGACCGGCCCAGCGGCCGCACCTTCGGATTGCTGATCCCGGAACTCGGATTGACGGAGATTTTCGAACCCATCTGCCACGGCATGATGCGCACCCGATCTGCACGTCCCGACGCCCTCCTGTGGGGCAACTCCTCTCTCTCCGTGCAGGACAGCGCCAAAGCAGCCGAGCAAACGGTGCAGTCGTTCATCTCGCAGAGAGTCGCTGGGGTATTCTTCGCGCCGCTCGAACTTACCAGCGAGAAGGACGCAGCCAATCGCCGCATCGCGAGAGCGCTTGATCGCGCGCAGATTCCATTTGTGCTCCTCGATCGCTGCTACATGCCTTACCCGGAGCGATCTCCGCATGACCTCGTTGGCGTGGACAATCGCTGCGCCGGCTATATTGCGACTACTCATCTCGTGGACCTCGGTACTCGTCGCCTGGTTTTCTTCGCCGAAGAATTCGCGGCTAACACGGTGGAAGCCCGCATCACCGGATTCTATGAGGCGCTCCGCGTTCGAGGAGTCAAACCTGACTGGGAACCGGTATGGCGCGGGAGTCCTCAGGATGAAGCCTTCGTCCGCAGAATGATCGACGCCGCACGGCCGGAAGGGGTCGTTTGCGCCAACGATTTGACCGCCGCTCGCTTGATGCAGATGCTCATCGGTATTGGTCTTCGCATTCCCGAAGACATTCGCATCGTCGGCATGGACGACGTTCGCTACGCTAGCCTGCTGCCCGTTTCGCTTACTACCATTCATCAGGACTGCGGAGGAATCGGCGCGGTGGCAATGGCGACCATGCTTCAACGTCTCGAACAACCCGAACTGCCTATTCGCGACGTGCTCGTTCCCGTGCGGTTAGTAGTCCGCCGTTCTTGCGGAGCCCCTCTCCAGAAAGAGAAACATTCCGCGAACTGAAACTACCTGAAGCAAGTGACCGGCTGGATTCCTTCTCAACATAAATCCCATTGCCCCAACGTTCACCGCCGAACTGCCAAACCCGACATCGATTGCACGTGGTCAGGGCTTATCCGACAGGGTGGTCTCTGGCTCGGCTGCCCGAGGCACTATTCGTAGTTTCCGATTGATCTGGGGCCAGTACTGGCGCAGCAGGTTTCCCCCAAACCTCCAACCGATGTCGGAAGCGTAGCGAACCAGGGTGCTGCCAACTCCCCTGTTCTGCTCGGGCCAATAAGTGTTAGCGAGAGCTTCGCCCGCGAGAGGACCAAGCAGGCCGGCATAGTTCACCACCAGTTTCGCCGAGTCGCTGCGCGTTATCACGACCCTGACAGCGCTGTATTTCACTGCTTGCGTGAAGGAGAGGTTTCTCTTTACGTAAAAGCGTGGATCTTCGTGCATTATGGAGGCGATAAGAAAAGTTCCAAAGAAATTGTCCGAGGCGGACCGGGCCATGCCGGATCCGAACCGCTTACCATATCCCGAACCCCCTTGGCCGTACCCAGAGGGGCTATCGATCGCCTGACCGTAAGCTGCTCCAGCCAGAGCAGCACCGACGGTGGAGAGGGAGACACTGTTGTTGGCAGCCAACTTAAACTTCCCCCAACTGTTGAGCGGCCCCCTGTTCGTCGCCAGGTCAGGAAAGACCAACGACTTTCGCTCCAGCAGTTTAACCAAGCCCACTCCACTCGCCAATGGATTGGTCGCTTGTGACGCTGTTTGCGATTGGGCATTGGCTGAAGGTGCGTCGGGCACGCCGGATTGCTCCTGTTGTGCAACGCTGACTTCACATGCAAAACAGCAGCTCGCTGCCATCAAGCACAGACCTCGCCTTGAGAACCCGCGCCTGATAGCAATCACAAGAGACCTGCAAGTCATTTGTCGGAAATTCACCTTCCGGGATATTGATCACTTTACAAAAGATATTTTTTCGCGATGAACAAGCAGTCTAACATCGCCATGGAATTTCGTACTCTAAAGCGACTGAATGCGAAGCCTGTTACGTTTTGATGCAGTTTTGTTCAATTAGGCTGCGGAAGAGGTTGAATAATACGAGCGGCTTCGATCGGAAGATAGGCACGAGCTGCAAACCCCCTTGCCGGCGATTATTCTGAGATGTGACCGAGAGCCCAAATGTGCCCACCAGGACCCCGTTTCAGAAGGGTCTTCTGCGAGCCCTCGTTCTGTGGCTTGTCATTGGGCTGGTGCTTGTTTGGTCGTTTGCCTCGATGACTCTTCTGTCTCTTCGGTGGGTCGATCCACCAACCACCGCGGTGCATGTAGAGCGCCGATTGCAGGCCTGGATTCACAACACGCCCTATCACGAACGCTACAAATTCATTCCGCTGGCCCAGATCTCACCCGATCTCCAGCACGCTGTCATTGCTGCGGAAGACGCGCGCTTCTACCAGCACCATGGATTCGATTGGCACGAGATTCAAATCGCTGCCGAAGACGATTTGGAAGGTGAACGCACCCGCGGAGCCTCCACCATTACGCAGCAACTTGTAAAAAACCTCTTCTTCGGAACAAGCCGCTCTATCCTCCGCAAAGGCGCGGAGTTCACACTCGTTCCGATGGCAGAATTTGTCCTTGGCAAGAGGCGGATTCTGGAACTTTATCTCAACGTCGTCGAATGGGGTCCTGGTATCTATGGTGCAGAGTCAGCCTGCCGCGTATACGACGGAACCGCAGCTCGGAGCATCGGCAGGGAACAGTCGGCTCGGCTGGCCGCGATTCTGCCGGCTCCCCTCAAGCGAAGACCTGAGCGCATGAATCATTACAGCGGGCTAATCCTTGAGCGGATGCGCCAGATGGGTTGGTGAGCGCACGCGCATTCATCTGGAATGTCAGCCCGCGAAGGCGAACTTCATTTTCGCTGGGACAGCGCCGCCCGGCTGCGTTATGCTGCCTGCACAGATTTGCGGTATTCCTCGCGAACCCACTCCCCGGAGGCGTGACATGCAAACACCGGCCATCCCAACCAACGAGTCCAGCAGAATCGCAGCGCTTCACGCCCTCAACATCCTCGACACTGCACCCGAGGAGCGTTTCGACCGGCTCACGCGACTTGCTAAACGTGTGTTCAACGTTCCGTATTCCACCATCAGCATGATCGACGACCAGCGGCAGTGGTTCAAATCTATCCAGGGGCTCAGCCTCTGCCAGACCTCGCGGGACATCTCTTTTTGCGCACACGCAATCCTCTTCGACGAGATCCTCTACGTCGAGAATGCGCTCAAGGATGAACGATTCCACGACAACCCAGTGGTTCTCGGCGACCCGAAAATCCGTTTCTATGCCGGCTGTTCCTTGAACGTGAACGGATTCAAGATGGGCACATTTTGTGTCTTCGACAAAAAACCTCGGGGATTCAGCTCTGAGGACCGTCAATTGCTGAAGGATCTTGCGGTCCTGGCAGAAGAGGAACTTGCGGAATCGCCTGCGGCGCTATCGCACTAACGCCATCTCGGGCACTACCTAACGTCCCACCCCGGCTCGACGGCGCTCAAGACGACTGCGAAGTTGTTACCCGGCCACAATCGGCGCGTTGGAAAAGCTGGAAGGCCCCTTGTCGGCGGCCCTCCGGAGTTATTAAATTCTTCTGATTCAACTTCACTGCACACGTCACCCGCGATCAAGCGGAAGGCCAATAGCTAAGGCTAGAGCTGCTTTTGTCACCAACCGAGTACGTAGGCGAACATCAGCGGCGCCACAATCGAAGCATCGCTCTCGACGATGAACTTTGGCGTCTTCTCGCCCAGCTTACCCCAGGTAATCTTCTCGTTCGGAACCGCTCCCGAATAGGACCCATAGCTCGTCGTCGAGTCTGAGATCTGGCAGAAGTACGCCCACAGCGGCACGTGCTCGCGTTGCAGATCCTGGTGGAGCATCGGAACCACGCAGATCGGAAAGTCCCCCGCAATGCCGCCGCCGATCTGGAAGAATCCCAGCGGCGTTTTGGCCGTGGTGTTGGTGTACCACTCCGCGAGTTCCATCATGTACTCAATGCCGGTGCGCACCGTGTGCACCTTCTTCACGTCGCCTGAAATGCAGTGCCCGGCATACATGTTGCCGAGGGTCGCGTCCTCCCACCCCGGCACAAACATTGGCAGATTCTTCTCCGCCGCCGCCAGCAGCCAGCTGTTCTTCGGATCGATCTGGTACGAAGCCTTCAGATCGCCCGACAGCAAAATCTTGTACATGAACTCGTGCGGGAAAAAACGCTCGCCGGCTCTATCCGCGCGCACCCATTCTTTCAGCACTTCATTCTCGATCCGCCGCATCGCCTCCATCTCTGGAATGCAGGTATCTGTGACGCGGTTCATATGTCGGTTCAAAAGTGCTGCTTCATCGGCCGGTGTCAGATCGCGGTAATGAGGTACCCGCTCGTAGAAATCGTGCGCCACAAGATTGAAAACATCTTCTTCGAGATTCGCGCCCGTGCAGCAGATTCCATGAACCTTGTCCTGCCGGATCATCTCGGCAAGCGACAGCCCCAGTTCAGCCGTGCTCATCGCACCCGCGATGGTCATAAACATCTTGCCGCCCGAAGCCAAATGGGCTTTGTAGGCTTCTGCTGCATCAATCAGGGCTGCGGCGTTGAAGTGACGATAATGGTGTTTGATAAACGATGTAATTGCGGACATTTTGCCTTTTCTTACTCCCGTTCCCTACGCTAACACAGGAAATTCAGCGGAAGATGAACGCGGGCCGGCGCGCACAAAGCGCTCGGCTGGCCGGAAAAAGGCGCGAAGTATTGTTTGATGTCAGGGGCTATTTGCGGAGGAAGCTCTGTGGGTCGGAAGGAACGCGTACTGCCTTGAAAGGAAGGAAAGTTCAGAACGTTGAAAGTTTTAAGCGCGAAGTTCGGGAGATTTCCAGAACTTCGCGCTTGTACTCCACCTGGCCAAATGCGATGCCATCTCGCACCGGCTTTCAACACCTACTACACAATGGAATTACACAGGAGCCCGAACTACGACGTGGCCGAGGTGAGAAGGTTCGTGATGTTATCGAACGCATTGTTGAGACCGGTTGCGAGGAGCTGCATACCGGCAACCGCGCCGAATGCAATCAGAGCCACGACCAAGGCGTACTCGACGAGGTCCTGACCTTCTTCGCGTTCGATAAGGTTACGGACATACAGATACAGATTGTTGGTAAGCGCTGTCATCGTTCCTCCAGGGGAAATGGAAAATGGATGTGGAGTCATTGTGGCTATTCGACATTCAATGCGCAAGAAAATACGACAAAAGTGTGTCACACCTTGGTAACTACCAAAACTCAAAGGTGCATGACCGTCTGTGTCTCGCGGCAAACAGACATCGACACTTTCGTGTTCATCGCGGCACGGAGAGCGCTCCCAACGCTCGAAGCTTGAGCGGAGTGACTGCCGCAAGAGACTGAGCTTCTTATCAATTCTGATGAGATTGATGGGAGTAAATGCCTTGCTCAATGTCCCGAGCAGCATCGGCGATATGCTCCGGACGTCCCAGATCTCGCCAGTAGTATCGATCTGCGCGGAACCCGAATATGGGTTCATTTTGCGCGGCGAGACGCAAGTACGCAGGGATGATGGAGAATGCATCGTTCTGATTGATGAGAGCGAAAACACGCGGGGACAGGATATGAATTCCTGAGAACGCTAGGGCAGGCGGGGCACTGACGGGGCGAACGAGTTCGGATTCACCAAGGGGACCGGTGCGACGGCCGCAAAGCTGGTCGTTATTGTCGAAGAGAAGAAGACGCGAGGTGGGACGGTCCTGGACGGCGAGCGTCGCGAGCGCATTGTGATCCATATGGAACTGAAGCATCCGGCTGAAGTCAATCGTGCTGAGGACGTCGACGTTGTGCACCAGAAACGGCTCGTCTGACCCAAGGAAGAAATGCGCAGCCCGCTTGATGCCGCCGCCGGTGTCAAGCAGGACTTCTTCGTAGGAGATCTCAATCCGCATACCGAAATTCGCGTGGACGCGAAGATAAGCGGCAAGCATCTCTGCGAAGTGATGCGCATTGATAATGACTTCGCAAATACCAGAAGCGCGGAGGCGCAAAAGCGTGAGTTCCAGCATTGTGTAACCGGCGACTTCAACCAGCGCCTTTGGGCGATCGTTGGTGAGTGGACGGAGCCGGGTCCCAAGGCCCGCAGCCAGTATCATCGCCCTCACTTTATCTTCTCCGGAAAATTCTTCTCCAGTTCCACGTGGCGCAACACCACCATGACTCCGCTGATTTGCCTAAGGTGCCGGGCAAGTTGTTCCGCAAGAAAGACTGACCGGTGCTGCCCCCCGGTGCAGCCGAAAGAGACCATGAGATTTGCGAAGCCCCTGTGCTGATACGCAGCCACGCTGGAATCCACGATCGATTGCGCGTGATCCATAAAGTTGTGCACGCTTTCTTGCTGATTGAGGTAATCAATCACCGCGGCGTCCACGCCAGTTAGTTGTTTGAAGCGCTCTTCGCGACCAGGATTGGGCAGGCTGCGCGCATCGAATACGAATCCTCCACCGTTGCCCGACTCGTCCGTGGGCATTTCCTGATGGAAGGAAAAGCTGAAAATGCGAACGGTGAGCGCATTGGCGTTGGGCGCGAGTTGCTGCAGCTTCTCCGAACCGATCATCCTCTGAATGGCTTCCATCAGCGCGGGCAGCGCGACGGGAAGCTTGATGTTGTCGGCAAGCCAGCGAAGGTTTTTGAGTGCATAGGGCACACTCTGCAGGAAGTGCGCTTTGCGTTCGTAGAAGCCGCGGAACCCATAGGCACCCAGGGCCTGCATGATCCGCACGTAAACGTAGGCGTAATAGTGCTCCATGAATGCGCCGCGATCGACGGGAATGAACGCCGACAGGCAGTGAAGGTAGTGATCGAGGAGTTGCTGGCGCAGTTCGGGAGGCAGGTCCGCTTTTCCGTCGTAAAGAAGGGAAGCGATGTCGTATTGGAGGGCTCCCTTACGTCCACCCTGATAGTCGAGAAAGAAAGGCTCACCATTACGGACCATTACGTTACGCGATTGAAAGTCGCGATACAGAAAATAATCATGCGGTGCGGCAAGCAGAAGCTTCGTAAGACGCGTGAAGTCATTCTCGAGCGCCTGCTCATTAAAAGGAATGCCAGCGAGACGGAGAAAGTAGTACTTGAAGTAGTTCAGGTCCCAGGCAATAGATTGGCGGTCGAAGCTGGATCGGGGATAGCAGACCTCGTAATTCAGATCGCGGCCGGCCTCGATCTGAAATCGCGGGAGAACCGAGACGACCTTCCTATACGCTTCAGTTGCAGGCGGTGCGATCAAATCACCGGTGCGATGCGCGCCGAGAAATTCGAAAAGTGTCGTGTCGCCGAAATCTTCCTCCAGGTAAGCATCGTGCGCAAGGTCCTCAGCGTAGATCGCTGGAACAGGTAGTCCATGACGGCGGAAGTGGCGGGAGAACTCAAGGAAGGCGACATTCTCTTCGCGCACGGGATACACAATGCCGATGGCTGTATCTGCGGAGCCTGCGACCCGGAGAATGGCGCGGCCCGACCCTCCGAGCTGACCCTGAAGGGGCGTAACGCTATCGGCGGGCGAGTGGAAATGCTGCTCGTAGAGTTGCTTGAGAACGTCCATGCCTGTGAATCCGCTTGAATCGGGGCTGCTTTCTAAAGATAACGCAGCGAGTCAGTCCGATAAACTTGGTGAGTGAGTTCTGCGCGCGCGACGTGCATCCGGATGCACTGAAAGAGGCCAGGTTGAGGACATGGGAATGGCTGCAGAGGCTCGCGGGGGTTGCAGTGCTGCTGAGCATGGCGGCGCTGAGCCGAGCCGACGACAAAGTTCACACCAATCCGCTGAATCTCGATCCCCAGGTGCGCGAGGCATACCACTACTTTTATCTGCTGGACTATCCAGCTGCGGTCGCGCGGTTCGAGCGCATTCACGAGGCGCATTCGGGCGATCCTCAGGCAACGGCAATGCTGCTGAACGCTTT
>NZ_JBARMD010000336.1:0-11190 GCF_049802275.1 Occallatibacter sp.
GCCGCAGTCTGTGCACCCGCCACCATTGCCAGTGAGAGTGCAGCTCCGGTAAGTAACTGAAGAATGATGTGACTCGACTTAGTATTTATCGACACGAATCCTCCTAGACATGATTGAGATATGACCCGGATGAAGATTTTCCCTGCGAGAAGTGAGTTGTTGACTCAATCTCTTTGGTACGGACTACCGTTCAGTCAGGCCATGCCGGGACGCTTCGGGGATGCGACCTCGTCTTGGCAAAGATTGTGAAGTCATGCGCATCGAGCGCTGCTCCCTCTCTTGAATGCATCGCTGCGGCTTAACACTAGTAATGCAAACGATCCATAAAGAAGAGATCAAGATTAAAGAAAGAAACTCTATATTTGCCTGCGCGACGCGCCGCAAAGCTCGAATTGACGCGGCTTTGCATGAGCTTCGATTGCGCCCGAGAATTTGCTCCAGTACGCTCCTGCGCATAAAAATCAAATCAGGAACTGTTAATATCTAAAAACAATCTCCCCGCAGACGATGCCAGTCCACCTGGTAAGAAAGGTGCACGTGGGGAATTCTCTCTGAAGGCCGGAGCATGTTCGACTGAGATCGACGCGCAGGTTTCAGAGGAACAACTTTTTCTCGAGCCGCAGAGACCCAAATTGTTCGTATACGGCGCGCATCTTTTGCGCTGATCACACTGCCGAGGTGACACAACCTCATGGCATTCGACGGAAAGGTTGGTCGCCGGTTGTCAGGAACCTACATCCCTCTCCGTGCCGCGTTTGCAGGCCGACGCTCGCGTGGCTCCGGTCTGCGGGTACTCCTGTTCTCCACCGAATGCGCGCTAGGCATTACCTCCGTAGCGTTGGTAGGAGTCTTCGCGCACTGGCTGCAGTGGCTGCTTCCCGTAGCAGTCTTGCTTTACTTGTTGATCATTGTGCCGACAGCTCTCTGGTGCGGATTCTGGCAGGCTGTAATCGTTTCGCTCTCGGCAGTTTTGGTGCAGAGCTACTTCGGAGCACGGCAGGTCAGGTTGAATCCGGCGGTGAATTCGGCCGGTGCAATCACGCTTGTTGCATTCATCTTGACCGCGCTCGTCATCAGCCGACTCTCAGCACGCGTCACCGAGCACGCGCGCGCGACCGATTCGTGGGGCGGCCAGATGCAGGACCTCTACGAGTTCACGCGGCGCACACTTCAGATGAACCTGCACGTGGAACCGGGCGCCCAACTCGCCGAGCTGGTACACGAAATTTTCGCGCTCGAGGCCGTCGTCATATTTGACGCGGATCTCCACGAGATCTACCAGGCCGGTTATTGGAACGTTGATCCCCAGGAACTTGCGCAGAACGTCTACTACTTCGAAACCACAGACGACGACCCTGAAACCGGCATCGCGCGGCGCGTGGTCCGGCTGGGAACGGTTCCCATCGGCTCGGTTGTGCTGCGCGGTGAAACGAGCCCGCTGACGAACAACGCTATTGCTTCCTTGATTGCGGTTACATTCGACCGCTACCGCGCCTTCGCGAACGAAAGCCGCATCGAAACTGAGCGCCAGACAGAACAGCTTCGTTCCACGGTGCTCGACTCGCTGGCACATGAGTACAAGACTCCGCTTACGGCCATTCGTGCTGCCTCCACAGGACTCAACGAGATGGGCAAGCTCTCCCCGGGCCAGAGCGAGTTGGTGTCCTTGATCAATGAACAGGCAGACTTGTTGAACGATCTCACAACGCGCCTGCTCACGACCGCTCGCCTCGATGCAGGCGAAGTTACCGTGCACGCCATACCCGTAGGCGTTGCCTCGCTGCTCGATGAGGTTGTCGCGAGTCTCAGTGACCGGCTGGCCTCGATGAAGGTGGCAATTGATTTGCCTGATGACAGCCTGGTACTGTGCTGCGATCGGCGCCTGATGACCATGTTGTTATCGCAATACATCGACAACGCTTGTAAATATGCAATCTACGGCACCACCATCACCATTCGCGCGGTTCAGTCCAAAGCTGAAGTGATCTTCTCGGTACACAGCTTCGGTCCCGTCATTCCCATCGCCGACCGTGAGCGCATCTTCGATCGCTACTATCGCTCTTCAACTTCATCCAATCGCGCATCGGGCACGGGAATTGGCTTGTCGGTGGCCAAGCGTGCCGCGACAATTCACGATGGACACGTCTGGGTCACCAGCGATCAGGATGAAGGCAACACGTTTTATGCGGCCATACCATCCCAGGCACGAAAGAGGGAATCGTAATGAACCAGCCTGCTATTCG
Organism: Occallatibacter sp.; assembly: GCF_049802275.1. Lineage (NCBI taxonomy): Bacteria > Pseudomonadati > Acidobacteriota > Terriglobia > Terriglobales > Acidobacteriaceae > Occallatibacter > Occallatibacter sp. The sequence continues at coordinate 2,244 of NZ_JBARMD010000336.1, forward strand.
CATTCTGATTGTCGATGATGAACCTGCGATCCGTCGTGCACTTCGCCCGCCCCTCGCGGAACTTGGTTTCCAGTTCGGCGAAGCGTCGCGCGGAGAAGAGGCGCTGCAGTTGCTCCATTCCACTCAATACGATGTGGTGCTCCTCGACATCAACATGCCCGGCATCGGCGGAATTGAGACACTGCGCCGCATACGCGCCTTTGCACCGCGGCTGCCCGTGCTGATGCTCACGGTGCGCGATGCCGAAGAACAAAAGGTCGAGGCGCTTGAGCTTGGCGCCGATGACTACGTTACCAAGCCCTTCAGCATGCGCGAGCTCATCGCCCGCATTCGCACCGCGGTGCGCAGGGTTCACGCGCCTGCTCGTGCCGAAGATGCGCCCATCGAGATTGGGGAGATTCTTCTCAATCCGGCCAAGCGCAGCGTGACCAAGCGCGGCCAGGCCGTCCACCTCACGCGCAAGGAGTTCGACATTCTCTATTGCCTCATGAGCCGGGCGGGACGCGTTGTCTCGTATGCCAAGCTGCTCACGGCCGTCTGGGGAGCGGACTGTCGCGAAGAGGTTGAGTATCTGCGCACCTTCGTCCGACAGCTCCGCAAGAAGATTGAAGACGACCCATCGAAGCCCATCTACCTCCTGACGGATGTATACGTTGGCTATCGCTTCGCCGACCAGCAAATGCTCCAGGCGGAATCCGCAGAAGCCACGATCGCTCAAAATCAGGACTCTCAGGAAATTTCAGAAAACGCGACCCAGGCTTCTCCGTCCATGCCAGAAGACCTGTAGCCTTGAAAACGCACAGCTAAATTCTCTGATAGGCGGACTCAGTTCCCATGCAATAATGGCCTGACTTTTCGAGAACGAACGTGACCACACCAATTGCCATAGTCCTGCTTGGGACGAAGATCGACTTCTTCCCGGTGTTTGTCCTCGCTTGTATTGTTTTGATCGGCCTTGTTCAGGTCGGAGTCAACAGTTGGCCAGACTGGGTCAAATGGTGGGAAGAGAAATGGGCCCGCGATTGGCCGATGGTTCCTGCGGTAATCGACCTCGTGACGACCGCTACCTGGGAGCAGGACGAATCGCTCGCGGGAGGCGGCCCCCCGACTCCGACGATCTACGAGCACAAGGCGTTGCTCACTTACTCGTATCGCAATCCAGAACCGCAGTCGGGCGATTACTCTCGCTCCTTTGGATCGGACGATGACGCGAAGGACTGGGCAGACTCATGCAAAGGCCTCAAGGTGATGGTGCGTGTGGACCCGAGGAATTCGGCGCGCTCGGTGCTGCGCGCGGAGGATATCGACGCCGCACTCACACAGAAACCAGCCACCGGCGCCCAGTAGCCGAGGCCAGAGACCGAGCACGCTACAGCCTGCTGCGCCGTCGGTCGAGAAGAGCTGAACGGTTGCGAGCCTTTTCGATCCTTTGGGGCGTATCACGCCAATGAAGAAGTAAGCCCGTTTTTGGTTACTTTAGCCTTGCCGGTGATTCGCGTGCAATCCTGCCCGCTGCCTATCGGTCCTAAGGTTATAAGCTCTCTAAAACGCCCCAAATGGACGACTGAGGAGATGTAAATGCTAAAAAGAGTCTTGATTCAAAGTTCGATTGTGCTCGCTGGGATCCTAGTCTTGATGTCCCTTGCATATTGGCATTCAATGCAAGTGAGCCGGCTCTTTGACGAAGCAATGCATCGCGACATTCAGCAATTTTCAAATACCCTGGCGCAAAGCGGGGCTACCAAAGAGCAGGCGCAGGCGATGGTCAGTGTCCTGAACGATGTGAATCACCATACGCTCAGCTATGTTTCGAGCGAAAGCGATTTCGTCATCGGGACGATGGCGTCAACGGCGATCCTTGTCATGGCCGCCGTACTCGGCGTGGCCGCAAGAACTACCAGCGGAGGCAGTTCCGTTAAATAATTCAGAGTTGCAAGTCTGGACCGGATCGGCCAGCCAATTGCCGCCGCTGCCCCTCCCCACGAAATAGCCTCGAATTCACTTCGGCTCAGCTGAGCGAGGTTAATGTCCCAGAAGTAGAGCACGATGGCCCAGATCGACAGAGCGGCTGTCAGGCCGAGAAAGATGGTCGCGCCTCGGCCCAGCATGGTTCGTTCTATTTCTTAGTCGGAAAACATGGCTGAATAGTTGGCAGACATTATGCGCTTTACGATTCGGTCGCACCAAACAGCGAATACGAAGATCGCTAGAGCTGCAGGTAAAAGATGCGGACTTCTTGAGCTCTGGTCGAGTCACCGTCCACGCGGAAGTCTCAAATCGCCGATGGTTCTGTTTGCCATGAAAACAGCGCTTTTCGACTGACTTCATGGGCAACACGATCAATTTTTGGGCAAGAGCTTGGAGTTTACGATGCAGTGCCAACCTGCCCTGTCGGATTCAATCCGCGCCTAATCGCAGTAGGATTCGCTGCTATCGCGGTGTCTGACATTCGGTGAGTATTTAAATCTTCAGCCAAAATTGAACAATATATCCGAAAGATGTATCTTATAGATATGTCAGGTCTCAATTCCACTTCGTATGCGATCCTGGGCGGTCTCTCTGTTCAGCCAAACCTCTCCGGGTACGACATGCGCAAGGGCATCCAGAACAGCATCGGGTATTTTTGGGGTGAGAGCTACGGCCAGATTTATCCGGCGCTCAAGCGGCTGGCAAACGAAGGTCTGATCGTGCCGACCAATTCCTCAACGAATGGGCGCAAGCGCCGCCAGACCTACGTGATCACCGACGCGGGTCGCACGGCACTCCGCCAGTGGCTTGCTTTGCCTTTTTACAACGAGCCCCCGCGCAATGAATTTCTACTCAAACTGTTCTTCGGCCATGTGGCAGGGCCGGGTGTAGCCGCGGTGCACCTGCGCGACTTGAACGACCGCAACCGGCGAATGCTTGATGTGCTGACGAAGATTGAAGCCTCGGTGCCTCCGCAGCAGTCGGCCAACCCTCACTTGCCCTACTGGATGCTGACCCTGGGCCTGGGGAAGGCTCTGACCTGCGCCGCCCTCGAGTGGGGCGAGAAGGCACTGGCTGCGCTCACGGCCCATGAAGCTTCTGCCGCTGGATCGCCGCAACCGCCTGCAGCGCGTCCACAACCACCGGTAACGCGCACCAGAAAAACATCCACGTCTTCCCACAAGCCAATCCGCGGTAAGCGCGGCACCACGAGGTCAGAAAGAAAAGTCTCAAAATGAAAGCAATCTCGAGTACTCTCCGCCGCCGGCAGATTGTCGCCTGGGGAATTGTCTCGATCTTCATTCTCGGTTTCTTCACGCCCGTGGGCGTTTGGACCGGTCCGGTGCTGAGCACCTGGCTTGCGGGGACGCAACGCGTGTGGCGTGGATTCGTATTGATGATTGGGTTCGCACTATTGTTCGGCTTGCCGCACCTGGTGCATGGTCTCCTGCACGGCAGCTCCGGTACCGCGCCCGCGTACATGGGCTGGACGATGGCTGCCATGGTGTTGAGCACTCTTCCTTTTACTTTTCACCGGTTGGTGAGCCCATGGTTGCCAGGATGGTTTTCAACTCTTCCATTGCCGATGTTTGGCGTCCTTTTCGCGACGATTGCGAACGCATGGTTGCCGGCCGGCTTCGCGACCGGTCAAGGCGAGAAACTGAGTCTGCAACTCCAGCCTCTTGGCTTCTTGTTTGGACGCGGCGCACCAGTGTTCCTGACCTACTGGTTTGCGGCAACGCTCATGTGGGTGTGGTATCACGAGTCTCGCGCCGCAAGAATCCGGCAGGGGGTGAGTCTACTTGGCACGGTATGCGTGCTGGCCGCAGGTCTCGCTGGTCTTCGAACGATAAGCAGCGCTGCGCTTGCATCAATCTTGCCAGAGACGAGTTACGCCTGGTTCTGTTTTGCAGCGGCAATTGTATTAAGCGGCTGGGCGCTGTTCATAGCTCTGAAGGACCGAGGTTGGGAATGCCGGCCTGAAACGCTGCGCATTCTGCAAAGCCCGGCCACAGGCAAGGCGTTGCAGCTTGTCGGCCGGGGTCGCAGTCAGTCGCTGGTCACGTCCGCCGGTGAGCGGTTTCCTATTCGCAACCACATCCCGGACCTGCGCCTTCCCAGCGATATGAGCGGCGACAATCAAAAATACAATCGCCTCTATGAGACGATCGGCGGCTTTTATGACGATATACAGCGCGTTGTGTGTGCGTGCAGTGCCATGGATGGCGACGCGTATGTGAGGAGCTACATGAGCCCGCTCGAAGTCAAGGCGGGAGATTCGGTTCTGGAGACCTCGGTCGGCACGGGCCTCAACTTCAAATACCTGCCGGCGGGTGTGTCGCTCACTGGCATCGATCTCTCGCGTGAGATGCTGGCCAAATGCATGACTAACCTGCGCCGGTGGGGACTCCAGGGCGATCTCTTTCTGGGCAATGCCGAGTGTTTGCCGTTTGCTGACGAGAGTTTCGATGTGGTCTTTCATGTGGGCGGCATCAACTTTTTCAACGATCGCGCCAAGGCAATTCGCGAGATGATTCGCGTCGCCAAACCGGGTAGCAAAATTCTGATTGCCGACGAGACCGAAGAGCATGTGAAGGACTTGTATGAACGCGGACCAATCACCAGCGCCTTCTTCAAGAACCGCAAGGAACCGGTGACCGCTCCGGTCGACCTGGTCCCGCCGGAGATGTTGGAGACCCATCTCGAGTTTTTGAAGCCTATGGGGAAGAACAGATTTTACGCGCTCAGATTCCGCAAACCTTGGGTGAGAGGCGAGCCAGTGAAGCCGGAGATAATGGCGGTTGAGATGGTTAGCTAATTAGACGAACTCGCCACAGTTTTCCAAACTGTGACGAATGTCGTGGCTAGGGGAAAGCAACCAGGCCTTCAGGCCCCTACGCTTCATCTCTTGGTCAGAATTCAACGGCTGTCTGGGAAGAGGTGGGAAGGCACTCTTCTTGAGAAGAAGGACTTTAAGTATTTCCTGGCAAGCGCAAACTGATTTCTTAGGCAAAGCCGGGGTACCCCTGGTCCAAAACCGGTACTGACCGGGCGCTTCCTGACATATTGAACCGGGGAGATTTCTTACGCTGAGGGCCTTACTCGTCGTAGTGCAGCAGGCTGAAGACGTCGTACTCCTTGAAGCGGTCACGCCCCTTCAGGAAGTCGAGTTCCACCGCAAATGCCAGCCCGGCGATCTCTCCACCGAGCTGCTTCACCAGCTTCACGGTGGCCTCCATCGTGCCTCCCGTCGCCAGCAGGTCGTCGACCAGCACAACGCGCTGCCCCGGCTCGATGGCGTCTGTATGGATTTCGAGGGTGTCCGACCCATATTCAAGGTCGTAGGTGACACGTGCGACAGGTGCAGGCAGCTTGCGAGGTTTGCGCACAGGAACGAACCCGGCATTCAGCCGATAGGCGAGCGCCGGGCCAAAGATGAAGCCGCGGGCCTCGATGCCCAGCACAAGATCGATATTGTGCTCAATGTAGTGGGCGGCGAGCAAGTCGATCAGCTTGGCGAAGCCGGTTTTGTCTTTCAGCAGCGTCGTGATGTCGTAAAAGAGGATCCCTGGCTTGGGAAAATCAGGTACAGTGCGCACCAGCGCCTTCAGGTCTTCCACGTCAATGGGCTTGATTGCTTCGGGCATGCGTTCGCTCGCTCCTCGAGTCTTGTTCAAGCCGCAGCTTGATGGAAATGCGGAAGTGCACCAGCAAGGTTGTCAGGTTTGCTTCCCTACAGATTATAGAGGACCAGCGGTCAGTAAACAGTGGGCGGTGAACAGTGAACCGGAGATCAGCGAGATAGTGTCAAAGAGTGCCCGTTTCTGACCTCTGATCACTGTTCACTACAAGTGCGCGAAGCGCTTCACCAAGCGCCTTCAATACGGAACGCATTCAGGCTTTTGGCTTCGCTCTCGTCGAGGTAGTGCTCGATGAGGCGATCCACACGGCTGCCGCGCGGGCCCTGGCGAAGACTCTTGCGCAGCTCGGCAAGATCTTCGGTGCTGCCCGCGGCTACCACTTCAACGTCGCCGTCTTCAGTGTTTCGCACCCAGCCGCGGAGATCGAGCTCACTGGCCTCGCGATGAACGAACCAGCGGAAGCCCACGCCCTGCACGCGACCTTGAATTAAGAAGTGGAGAACCATAATGGCAAAAGCCAGTGTTTCAAAACTGGCGCGGGGTGTGCAACCATCGCCGCGTGAGTGCGTTGAACAGCGGAGAGCGTTGAGGATCATCGCTCTTCCAGCAGTTGCCTCAAACGGCGCAGTGCCACGCAGATTGTGTTTCGCTCCTTCTCGGTGGCACGTGCGAGGGCGGATAGGAGCGGACCCCGATTCAGTTTTGGAATGCGCTCCCGCACAAATTTGCGAACCGGAGCGGTGGGATGGATGCAACTCACGCGTCCGTCATTTGGATCTGGCCGGCGTTCAATTAAGCCGCGCTTTTCAAGCCGATCGACGATGCCGCTGACTGTGGAGTGCGCCAGGCTCACAGCGCGGCTTAGATCGCGCAGACTGATGCCTTCGCTCCGCACCACTTCACGCATCACAGCGGTCTGCGGCGCTGTAAGCTCGCCCTTGGCCACTTCGGCATCCAGAGGACGGCGTAGCGCCTGTCGAATGGCGCCCAGGTCTCGTTCCATCTTCTCTGCCTGTGCGCCAAGTTCCGGATCGGCGTTCGAGCCTTCGTGCTCAACCATGAACAACCCTCATCAAGCGTCTCACAGAAGACCGGGAATGAGTGCCTTTACGCGTTGTCGATAACGCGGATAAGCATCGGGAAATGCCTGCATCATCAGCTTTTCTTCCTGGCCGATTTTGGCGGCGAAGCCCGACACGATCAGCGCAAGGCCAAGGATGCAGCGCCACTCGGCAAATGCCAGAGCAGTCCCGACCGAGGCCAGCAGCAGGCCAGTGTAGATAGGGTGGCGGGCAAGAGAATAGGGGCCGGAAACTATGAGTTCGTGGCCGGCTTTGACAGTGGCGCGACCGCTCCAATTCCTACCGAGGGCGATGCGCGCCCATATGGCGAAAAGACAGCCGCCGATGGTGAGAATCAGGCCGGCGATCTGAAGGCCTTGACTGGGAGCGAGAAAGTCTTCGCCTAACCATCCTGCGCTGAAGAGGGTGCTCCCCAGGAGGGTGAACCCGAGAAGGATGACCGCCATATGAAAGAGTCGGGATCCGGTCGCCTGTGAGAGAACAGTGCGCTTGGTGAAGGCCAAGCCAGCCAGCCAAACCAGGCCGAGTGCTTCCCAGACGTAGCCGATCACTGAAAGAGCTGTTGCATGTGCCATATTCGACCTCCCGCCGCATATCGTCGCATACGATACGTCGTATACGACATATATTGCCTTTGACTCTTGAATGTGTCAAGCGATTTCGATTCAAACGCCTCTTCTCACGGCCTTATCAGCGGCCGGCGCTGCAACTGCACAGGCGAAATGAACAAGCCCCACCGCTCATTGCCCCTCGCGCTACACTGGTTTCACCCATGGTCTTCGTTCTCGATAATTACGACTCCTTCACCTACAACCTTGTTCAGTACCTGGGTGAGCTAGGAGCCGACGTTGAGGTCCGGCGTAACGACGAACTGACGGTAGAAGAGGTGGAAGCGCTGAAACCCGAGCGCATTCTGCTTTCGCCGGGACCCTGCACGCCGGCAGACGCCGGGATCCTCGTTCCGCTGATCCGGCACATGGCGGGCAAGATCCCGATTTTCGGCGTCTGCCTCGGGCATCAGGCGATTGGAGAGGCATTCGGCGGGCAGGTGGTACGCGCGCATAGCCTGATGCACGGCAAGACCAGCAAAGTGGATCACGATGGCAAGGGGGTCTTTTCCGGATTGCCCACACCGCTCACGTGCACTCGCTATCACTCCTTGATCGTGGCCGAAGAATCGCTGCCAAAGGAGTTGGTAGTTACCGCCCGCACGCCTGAGGCCCACGGTACCGGCAAGCAGGGCGGGTCTGTCATCATGGGGCTGCGCCACCGCACCTTGCCTGTGGAGGGCGTTCAGTTCCACCCCGAATCCGTATTGACCGAAGGCGGGCACCAGATGATCCGCAACTTCCTGGAAATGTAGGCGCAATGCACGATTCGCAAAGGCCCTCGAGGCAGATGTTGCGCTGGATTCTTGCGATGGGCGCGGCTTGCGTAGCAACCGCTGCCTGGGCGCAATCGCCCCAATCGCAGCCTACCCCTTCGACGCAGGCACCTCAGCCATCGCCCGCGGTTCCTTCGCAAACGCAACAGGCTCCGAGTGTTCCTCCAGCACAGACGCAGTCGTCTGTGCCAGTCGCGTCTCCACAGAATGAAGTGCAGTACGGGCCTACTCAATCGGGGCCGCTCGCAATCGTCCCACTCGATAGCAAGGATCCTGGAAGCGCCGCCATGGTGACAGGTGCGCTGCAGGTGGCGAATGGAAGAGCGATGATCGCGACCAATGGAGCTATCACGTCGGGCACGAATACGACGGAGGTGACCTTGCCGCGGCGTGGTGTTCTGCGTGTGTGTGCTGCGACTACAGTGAAGCTGGCGGCGGATGCGAGCGTACCGCAGGGAGAAGTGCCCGGTCTGATGATGGTGATCGATCACGGTGCGATTGAGGCGAGCTTCGCCGCTGGGCGCAACTCTGATGTTTTGCTAACGCCGGATTTCCGCATCCTGATTGGAGCGCCGGGTTCGGCGGATGTGAAGGTGCGCCTTGGTCAGCATGGCGATACCTGCGTCGATAATGCCGGCGTGAATGCGCCTTACGTGCTGGTGACGAGTGTCTTTGATGGCGGAATCTATCGTGTGCAGCCGGGACAGCGCGTGATGTTCCAGCACGGCAGCGTCTTTGCGGTCGTGGATCAGGAGAAGGAATCCTGCGGTTGTCCGGCGCCGGTGCACCCCAACAGCAATGAATTTCCCGAGGCACAGAGCGCAGGCTTGGTGCCGCTGGCACCTCCCGGGCCTGCGGGTGCAGTTCCTGGC
>NZ_JBARMD010000337.1:0-12702 GCF_049802275.1 Occallatibacter sp.
CCCATCTTCTGCGCAAAATGCCGGGCACGTTCCACGCCGCCCGCGTCGGGCGAGACCACCGTGAGGTTAGGTAGTGCGAGCGACCGGAAATGGCTCACCAGCACCGGGCTGGCAAACATGTGATCGACGGGAATGTTGAAGAAGCCCTGAATCTGAGCCGCGTGCAGGTCGACAAAGAGAGCCCGGTTGGCGCCAGCGGTGGTGAGCAGATCGGCGATGAGCTTGGCGCTGATGGCGACGCGCGGGCGGTCCTTGCGATCCTGGCGGGCATATCCGTAATAGGGGACGACCGCAGTGATGCGGGCGGCCGAGGCGCGTTTGAGTGCGTCGATCATGACCAGCAATTCCATCAGATTCTGGTCGACGGGATAGCAGGTGGGTTGTACGACAAAGACGTCGACGCCGCGAACGTTTTCGAGAAGCTGGAAGTAGACTTCGCCATCGGCAAAGCGTTGGAGCTTGACCTCACCGACAGGAACTCCGATGTGGCGGCCGATCTCTTCAGAAAGCGGACGGTTGGCCGTGCCGCTGAAGAGTTTGAAGCGCCTGTCCTCGCTGAGGTTGCGAGTGCGTTTGCGCTCCGGATTGGGCTTACCGCCTTGTGACTTCGCGTCGAGCGGACCGCTGGGCGGCGTTGGCCCCTTCCCCGCGCCATCCTTGGCGTCGTCGGAGCCCACTTGCTGTTTGTCTTCCAACGTGTCTGTCACCGATCCCACTTCCATCCTCAATACCTCCAAGCTGGTTGGCTTTGGCTGCATCCGGTTCTTGCGGATTGCGGAAGTTGGCTGGGCGACTAGGATTCGAACCTAGACAAGTGCCTCCAAAGGGCACTGTCCTACCATTAGACGATCGCCCAACAACGCTTCCGATTCCGTCTGCTGATAGCCGTCCGCGAGTCTCTACGACACTGTGGCTGGCTGTCAACCTTCTTGCTGCACGAGCATGTTTGCCCAATATTCTGATCGCGGCAGGGTGCGTGTGATCTTGCTTTCGACGCCTGCTACGGTCAGCCGTTCCTGGGCTGCCAGTGCATCTCTCTGGGCCAGGTACAACCCGAAGAGTGCCGAACCAGACCCGGACAGCGAGGCATGAAGGGCTGCCTCCGGAGTGCCGGAAGCCGCAAGAAGACGCTTGATTTCTGCAAGGGAGGGATGCTGGAGAAAGACGACGCGTTCGAAGTCGTTCTGGATCCAGCTACTGATCCCGGTGCGGACAAGCGCGGACTCTTGAGGTCCGGCGAGGTCCCCATCCAAGACAGGGACACCGGAGGAGCCTGATCCATGCTGACCCTGCGGAATTGCTCCCGCGAAGGCGCTGACATAGGCGCGGCTCAACTGTTCCAGTCTATCTTCTGATGCATCAGCGGTCAAACCCTCTGTCGCGCAGAGAGCGTCCCAGTCGCGGAAAGCCTGAGGCGTGGACACGCCCACTGGTGGGAGAGCAACGACACACCATACCGGTTCAAAGTCCGGCAGAGGGAAAACGCTCTGCCCGTGGTCCCGTCCGAGGACGGCTCCGCCGACCAGAAACAAGGGCACATCGGAGCCAACTTTCTCAGCCAGTTGAAGTTGGCGCACAGGCCAATTACCACCCCCCAGACCTATGTCAATCAGAAGATCATCGAGATCGGGGTTGGAAGCGGCGTGCCGCGAAAAGACCGGAGGGATGGGAGCGGTTGTTGCCGGCAGGCCGAGTTCTGCTTCCAGGCCTATCATCGCTGCGATGGCGTTGGCGGAACCAGCTCCCAATCCTCCCTGGACAGGGAGCCGTTTTTCGATGTGGATGCCGACTTGGGCCGGGGCGTCCAGGTCTTCGAGCGCCAGCGATACCATCTTCCACGCAGTATTGCGGTTATCCGTCGGGACGCGGTGGTCGTTAGAGGTGAGACGGATGGATGTGGTCGGGGCGGGGCGGGCCGTCACGATGACTAAGTCGTGCAGTTCCAACGTCTGGTAGGCCGTCGCAAGCTCGTGAAATCCGTCGGGTCGCGGTGCGCCTATATATAGGCCGAGGTTGATCTTGGCGTGCGAGCGGACGGTGGTGGGCATACCGGTCCATTGTAGAGCGAGGCCGTCCTGGACTTCGCCGGCCCTGCCCTGCAACTTATACGGATCTCGCAACCGGAATACTCGTAGAATGATGGTGCGCTTCTGCCCCAGATCGCGTTGAGCACACGCGCGAAAGGAGAACGCCATGCCTGCCCTGGGCAAGGTCACATTCGGCTTCGCGCTGCGATGTGCTTGTGCGCTCCTCCTGTGCTTCTCCGTCTGGAATGCAAACGGCCAGGATCTTTCGCCGCACTCTTCCGCAGGGCAAACCTCCGACGCTCAATCCGAGGTCTACTCCGCCCCGCTGGAAATGATTCTCGACAAGCCCTATGTCTCGGTAATGGTGAACGGCCGCGGACCTTTCCGGTTTCTTATCGATACGGGAACGGGAGGCCAGGTGCTGGTTTCGCGAGAGCTGGCGGAAGAACTGCTTCTGCCGCTGGCAGGGCATGCGCATTTGACAGACCCAAGCGGTCTCGGCGAACAACGTTCCGAGATTTCCCGGATCGATTCTTTGAATCTTGCTGGTGTGGAGTTTTCAGAGGTCGATGCGGTAGTTCACAACCTGTATGGCGACGCGAACTTCCAGGGCGTGCTTGGGTTCACGCTCTTCGAAGACTACCTGTTGACGCTGGACTTTCCAGCACACCGGATGCTGCTCACACGCGGGGAAATCCGTGGGGATTCAGGCGGATCGGTCCTGCCATTCCGCATGCCGGATGGAGTTCCGATAGTAGCTCTCAAGATCGGTGATCAGCAGTTGGAGGCACAAATTGATTCGGGCGGGACTGGGCTGAGCGTTCCTCAGAAGGATTCAAGAGAACTGAAATTCCAGGAAACCCCTGAGGCGTTCGCCACCGGCGAATCGGTCTCCACAAAATTCGAGATCAAGGCAGCACGGCTGCAGACGGATGTAAAGCTTGGCCGCTATACCTTCAAGCAGGCGTTTGTCGAGATCAGTTCAGTGTTCCCACTCGTAAACATCGGTTCGACGCCTCTCAAACATTTCATCATCACATTCGACCAGGCCAAAGAGTTGGTGCGCTTGTATTCGAACGAAGACACGCTGCGTCTTGATGCGTCGCCGTCGACGACGCAATTGCTCAACGAGCAACCACGGCAGCAATCGGATAACAAGCTGGTGCCGGTGGGGTGAGAGGCAGTTGTCAGGGGTCAGTGTTCAGTGATCAGCTTTCGAACAAATTTGTCTAGCACCCTGACTCGGACGACATGCTTCAGTGTTCTTTTTCGAGTTCTACTACCATGACTTCGATTGGGTCTTTGCCTGCGTTTACATCGGCATGTTGGGTATCGGGAGGATTCGCTGGAAGCCAGTAGGCATGCCCAGTTTCCCACGCATGCTCTTCCGATCTGCCGCTTTTTTCAACGATCTTCATGGTGCCCCCTTTAAGCGCGATGATGACCCTGGGGGGGCGTGCCGGTGCATGTTGAGCGGTGCGTCTGGATATACGACCGACTTCCATACTTTGACATCTTCGTTTTCGAACTGCGGATATCGCTGCGTTGCGGCCTGCTGTGAGCGCATCACAGCTACGGTTCCGGCCAAGACGACAAGAGCTACGAGTGCATGGCTTAGGAATTTCTTCATGCAGATCCTCCAGTGGCGGAAGTCTAACATCCGGTTCTCGAATTTCGTTGCGACTGTGCGGCCGCGCTGGTTAGGCTTGGAACGACGATTCCCCAAACAGAAGAATTGTTTTGATTCGTCATGCGTCGAACGCGGATTCGCGCAAAAAAGCAGCTCTCGATTCGAATTCGAATCGATTTCGCAAATCGTAAATCCGCGCCATTCACAGCCAATTCGCTGATTTGATTTAAATTGCTCGGGAGGTTTGTTTATGAGGCGTCGTAGTTTTTTGATGAGTGCAGCCGCATTGTTACCGGTCGCGGGAATTGACCTCGAGGCGCTTGCGAAAACGCCGGGGGTTTCGCCGTCCGGACAAGCGCATGTTGTTGCCGCGGGCAAGGATTGCCAGGATGAAACGCACTCGCGGGGCTATAGCACGATTTTGTTCAAGGTGCTTCCGCGGGAGACGAGCAACGGGCTGTTTGTGATTGAACACGTGAATCTCGTGAAGATCGGACCGCCACTGCATTTTCATCCCCATCAGGAGGAGTACTTCTACGTGATCGAGGGAGAGGTGCGGTTTGCGCTGGGTGACAAGCGCCTGACGCTTGGTGCGGGTGATTCCGTTTTGGGGCCGCGCGGGATTCCGCACACGTTCGCAGCGGTTGAGGGAAAACCCGGGCGGATGCTGATCGCGTTTTCGCCGGCGGGGAAGATGGAGCAATTCCTGCGCGACACGGCCGTCCCCAATCCGCCGGTGGAGGATGCGGAGTTCTGGCGGAAGTACGAGGTCGAATTGGTAGGTCCGTCACCGTTTCAAGCTTGACTGCAGCCGGGCTGCCAGGGAACCGGCGGGATTCGCGGAGCGTATCAGCACGTGCGGGGCTACACTGTTGCCGCAGGGATAAACGTGCTTTCGAGTACGCGAAAGGTAGAGGGCGAATGAAGAACTTGATCTATGGCTTTATGGCGGCGACCGCGCTTGCTGGGGCGGTCTCATTAAGTGCGCAGACAGCAGACGAGATTGTTGGGAAATACATAGCGGCGATCGGCGGAAAAGATGCCATCAGCCAAGTGAAATCCATGTATATGGAGAACTCGGTCCAGGTGATGGGGAACGACAACCCCGGCACTACCACGATCGTTGACGGCGTCGGCTACAAAAGCGAGACCGAATTCAACGGCCAGAAGATCATCCAGTGCGTGACCGACAAGGGCGGCTGGATGGTGAACCCGATGGCTGGTTCGGCAGACCCTGCCCCCATGCCGGATGATCAGTACAAGTCACGGAAAGGGGACATCTACGTCGGGGGCCAGCTCTATGACTATGCGGCCAAGGGCAGCAAGATTGAGTCGTTTGGCAAAGACGGCGATGCCTACAAGATCAAGCTGACGACGAAAGACAACGTTGAATCCATTTACGTTATCGATCCCAAGACCTTTCTGGTCACATCGGTCTTAACCAAAGGGGACATGCAGGGGCAGCCGGTGGATATCACGACCAGGCTCTCCGACTACAGGAAAACCGACGTCGGCTACATGCTCCCTTATGCAATGGATATCGACCTCGGCGGCCAGTTCTCTTTGACCATCGCAGTCAAGAAAGTGGAATTAAACAAAACGATCGACCCCGCCATATTTGAAATGCCAAAGCCTGCGGCAGCGGCGGTACCTGCAGCCAGGTAGTGGTTTTGCTCGAGCGCCATGCGCTGCCTGTTCAGGCGGTTCCCATGGCGCTCGCGACCATCTGCTTCGCGGCGCGGAGCGTCGACACGGGATCGCCGGTGGGATGGAACTCCATGGCGACGACCCGACGGTAGTTCAGCGCGGCGAGTTTGCGATAGATGTTGGCGTAGTTGATTTCGCCGGTGCCTGGCTGGTGCCGCCCGGGAACATCAGCCACGTGAATCAAGCCAATCACGTCAATGTGCTTGTCGAGTTTCTCGATCAGGTTGCCTTCGGCGATTTGTTCGTGGAAGAGATCGTAAAGGAATTGCACCTGGGGATGGTTGACGGCGCGCACGATGTCGATTGCCTCTGCGGCTGATTGCAGGAAGTAGTGCGGGTTCTCCTCGGGATCAATGCATTCCAGCAGCAGACGCACTGGCTGGCCATCAATTTGTTTGCCTTCAATGAGGCCGGCCGCCTGCTTCAAGCCTTCGATGCAGCTTTGATGCTGCTGTTCGCGGGACATCCCTGGAACGACGTTGCCGGAGAGCACGATCATCGCGGGGCAATCGAGCCTCTGCATCGGCGTCAATGCCTGCTTGAATTCGGCCAGAAAGGCATCTCGAACCGCGGGGTTGCCGATTCCATTATGCAACCCAGCGGTTGCATCAAAATGAATACCCAATTGCTTGCTGGCCGCAATGGCGCGTGAATAGTCGGCGTCGCTCCATTTCGCGTACTCTCCGACAAGCTCGACGTTGGCGTAGCCCGCTTTGGCCACATTGACGAGGCGTTGCTCAAAAGGCAGATCCGTCCAGACCGTCCATAGCATGATTGAGAGCGCAAAAGGCGGACTCTTTACGGCCGTGTCTGGCAGATCGAGAGAGCTTTCAGCATTTAACACTGTGCTTGCAATTGCGGCCGAGGCGATGCTCGTTGCAAACTGGCGGCGACTGAAAATAGTTCGATTCATCGATTCACCTGGAAGTTCCGCAGGAGCTAGAGCCCCCATCGTGTTTAGAAGTCGTTGCGGCAAGACTGGAGCCGCGCCATGTTGCCGAGAGTAAGGGGGCTATGCCCCAGCCTCTGAAGTGTCCGCGGGCATAAGAAAACTTGCAGCCAATATGATCCATCGTTACCTCGTTTCGACCTTTCCTGAGCGGCGGAGTGCCTGCCAGTCCTTCTCGGTTTGATCGGCATAGAGAGAGCCGAACCTGGCGAGGGCTGAGGCGAAAGTCACTCCGTTTCCGAGATAACCCGCGAGGACAAGCGGATCGCCGGAGCGGGCGTGGCCGCGAGCCAGCAACTCGCCGCAAACTTCGCCGAATGCGGCAAGACCGGTGCCCGCGAGATCGGGCAGTTCTATGGAGCCCTTGTGGTCATTCAGTTGACGGACAAGGAACTGGCGGGAACCGATATGCGTCCAACCGAGAAAAGGGTCAGACTGCAACTGCATGGCGCGCTGGCCGATTACCACGCGCTGGCCATTGTGCTGACAGGCATTCGTATTGGGCAGATAGGGTGAGTACGCAGAAGGGGCTTCCTCCTTGATCTGTAGAAAGAGCGGGTCATTAGCTCCGTTGCCCTCGAAGTAGATGCAGTAATCGCGCAAACCCACAGAGCCCGTGCCGACCACCTTGAAGGCAACGTCAACGGGGCGATAGAGCGAAAGCAGGTGCTGGCGCTGCAACTCGAGAATTTCGCGATAGGGGCCGAGGGCTTCGAAAACCTTCTCAGCTTTTGAACCAGTGATGCGCCAGAGGCAGCGCTCGATCTCTTTGAACCGGCGGGGGCCGTTCGGCTTGCCGGGAGTGGGCTCGGTGAGTTGCTCGAGGCTGTGGAGCGGCGTGGCGCGCTCGGCTTTGAGCAGGGCCTCATGCACGGGCTCAACATCTCCTAGGCGATGGACCTGGAAACGGCCGACCTCAAGCAAGGGCATCCTGGCGAAGGCGCGCATCTGTTCGCAGTAGCGCAGGATGCAATGCTCGACCGCCTCGCGCGCCGAGGATTCCTTGTGGCGCGATTCGCGGCCCGCGAGCACAATCGATGTCGCCATGCGCTTCAGGTCCCACTCGAAGGGGCCGCGCGTTGTCTCGTCGAAATCGTTGATGTCGAAGACCAGGCGGCCATCCGGTGCAGCGAAGGCGCCCAGATTTCGGACGTGCGCATCACCGCAGAGTTGAGCTTCAATGCCGGAGTTAGGCAGGACGGCGAGGTCGGCGGCCATAACGGGAGCGGCTCCGCGGAAATACCCGAAAGGCGACTGCGCCATGAGCTGGTGCTTGAGCTTCAGCAGAGCCGGAACGCGCCCTCGTTCAACGCGCTGAAGCACTGAGAGCGGCGTGGCTCTGCGCGCCTTGATATGGAGCTGATCGTTCTCCTGGCGGCGCAGCTGCTTGCGCCGCGATTGTCCAAGATTCCGTCGTTCTTCCGGCGTGGCCCAGTTCATGGGAGAGATGCTCCCTTCGCACTCAATGGAACTATAGCGCCACGGCCGCGAGTGTAACCAACACTGCGGGGCTGCCGGGGGATAACGATTGCTCGTTTACACTGGATTTCCGGCACACGATCCAACCACTCATGTTCTCCACGGTGGCCGCGCGGAGGAAATTCCTTTGAAACGTCTTGATATTTGCTCCCTGTCGTCATCTCTTGCGGTCTTGCTGCTTGCCGCCGCGATGCCGGCACAGGAGAACCCAAAACCGCTCACAGTTGAGACGATTTTCTCTCATGGTCCGGTAATCGGGACGCCGCCGGGCGGCCTGGCATGGTCCCCTGACGGACAGCATCTGACCTATCTGGACGGCGGCGAGCTGATCGATCTTGATCCGGGCTCAGGAAAACCGCATGTCCTGGTGAGCCGAGCCAAGCTTGCCACCCTCACCGGGGGAAAAGCCTCTGAGCAGGATCGCGACCACCGGGAACGTTATGGAATGGCCAACTACCTCTGGGCGCCGGATTCGAAGCACCTGATGTTCGACTCGAATGGCAGCTTGTGGATCTACGACCTGAGCAACGGGACAGGCGTAGATGTTGGCCTCTCCGGAGAGAGTTCGGGCGACGATCCCAAATTCTCACCCAACGGCGAATATGTTTCGTTTATTCGCAACCACGGGCTTGCGGTGGTTCCGCTTCGGCAGCCGGGAACGCCGACAGTGAATGTGGCCGGGGCGCCCAATCCAACCATCCTCAACGGCGAAGTTGACTGGGTGTACCGCGAGGAACTCGATACGAAGAGCAATTACTTCTGGTCCCCGGATTCAAAAAGCCTGGCGTTTTTGCAGATGATGGAGGAGAACGTTCCCGAGTATCCGATCACCGATTGGATCCCGACCCACGCCACCGTGAACAAGCAGCGGTATCCCCAACCGGGCGATCTGAATCCGGATGTGCGCGTAGGGGTGGTGAGCGCGAAAGGTGGTAAAGTCTCGTGGGTTCACGTGCCCATCGAGCAGGGCCAGGATTACATTCCGCGGTTTGGATGGATTGATCGAAAAACGCTGTGGGTCGAAACGCTGAGCAGGGATCAAAAGCATAGAAAGATTTACTTTGCCGATCCGGGTATGGGAACGGCCCACAGCGTGTTGGAAATATCCGATGAAAAGTTCCTCAACGAGAACTTTGACGTATTCGTTGCGGATGGTTTCATCGTGCTGACCGACTGGACTGACGGCCACAACCAGCTCTATCTCTACAAATACAACCAGGGAAAAACTGACTCTACAAATGCCGAGTTGGAGAAGCAGGTAACGAAAGGCGACTTCGAAGTTGGCGACGTATACCGCATTGATCCCTCGCGGAAGGAGATCTATTATGCGTCCAACGAAGGCTCTGCGCTCGAGCAGCAGGTATGGCGCGTCACGTTTGACGGTGAGCGCAAACAACTGACCACCGGAGAGGGCAATCACGAAGTCGATTTTTCACCGTTGGGAGGCAAGTTTACCGACAAGTATTCGTCGCGGATGGAACCGCCTGTCTTGGAGCTTTGTGCGATCGGGGCCAAATGTGCTGTGTTCTGGGCGTCACGCGCCATCGAATCTCTGGGACTGCGTGCTCCGGAGCAATTGGAAGTGAAGGCACACGACGGAACCACGCTGTATGCCACGTTGCTGCTGCCCGCGAATGCACCATCCGCTGCGAGTGTACCGCTGATTGTGAATCCCTATGGCGGCCCGGCAGTGCAGACGGTATTGAACCGGTGGAGCGATGCGCTGCTCTTCGACGAGCTTCTTGCCCAGCATGGGTTTGCGGTGCTGCATGCGGACAATCGCGGCATGAGCGGGCGTGGGCGCGAGTTTGCCCAGGCGGCTTATCACAACCTGGGGCCGGTGCAGCTTCAGGATCAGTTGACCGTAGTGGATGCAGTTCTAGCCAAAAATCCCCAGCTCGATGCGAAGCGGCTGGGTTGGTGGGGGTGGAGCTGGGGCGGTACCTTCACGCTCTACGCGATGACGCATTCTGATCGCTTTCGTGCCGGAGTTGCCGTAGCACCGGTGACGGACTGGCGCGATTACGACTCGATTTATACCGAGCGATACATGAGCAGGCCAATGGATTTTCCGGAGGGATATCAGAATTTTTCCGTGGTCAATTCGGCAGCCAATTTGAAAGGGCGGCTGCTGCTGGTACACGGGACAGGCGACGACAACGTGCACATTGAAAATACCGTGCAATTCGTGCAGAAGCTCATCGAGGCGGAGATTCCGTATGATCTGCAGATCTACCCGCGCAAAACTCACTCGATCTCAGGCGCCGATGTGCGCACGCATTTGTTCTCGCGCATTCTGGCTCAATTTGAGCAGTATCTGAAACCGCCGGTGCAATAACAATGGACGCAGAATTAGAAGCGTCAACGAGAGCCGAACTGGAGCGGCTGGAACTGCTGCTGCTGAATCCGGCGGTGCGGCGCAATCGAGAGCAAGTGTCCGGGCTGCTCGCGCAGGATTTTGTGGAATTTGGCTCGTCGGGGCGGGTCTGGACGCGAGAGGAGACGCTGGAACTGTTGGCAACAGAGACGTATGCACCGCCTGCTGTTGAGGGCCTTGAGTGCAGGATGATAGCCGCGGATGCGGCGCTGGTTACATATCGCGCGGTGCGCCGAGATGCGACGGGAGTGCAGAAGACTACGCTGCGAAGCTCAATCTGGACCAGGACTTCTGGAAATTGGCAAATGCGTTTCCACCAGGGAACGCGCATGAGCTAACGGAAATTGACTCGAAGCGGCTGCCCTACAACTCGTGCCGGCGGAAAAGATCGTCCTTCTCACGACACCGACAATTGGTGCATTCAAGGCAGCAAACAAGGAGAATAGCGACACCCAGCGTGACCAGGATGGCCAGCACGCTGGCATACGAAGCGAACCAATGAACCAAGGTATGCATTTTTCAGGCGGCCCGCGCTCGCATCAGACCGCCCCTGGTGAAGACACCAACGGCGGCAGAAAGGCTCGAAGCAGACAACACTCCGGCAACGCGAGTTTACCACTAATCTAGATGCATAATTCAGGTCTTGAAGTCAGGCGAACAAAAGACGAAAATTGAAGGCGCAAATGTTGGCAGACGATTTAAACCCGGCTGAAGGTCTCGAACCCGACCAATGGCCGGATGGGACAGTACCTGCAGCGACCGAAAAGGTCTTCCCGCCGAGAGTTTCCCGGGAAGATCCCTGCCTGAACTGGCTCTTCGTGGACCTGAATTCCTACTTTGCATCGGTGGAACAGCAGGATCGGCCGGAGCTTCGCGGCAAGCCGATAGGGGTGGTGCCGATGCTCGCCGACACGACATGCTGCATCGCCGCCAGCTATGAAGCGAAAGCACACGGAGTAAAAACGGGGACGGTGGTCGCCGATGCAAGGCGGATGTGTCCCAACATCATCCTGGTGGAGGCACGTCACGAGATTTACGTGGACTACCATCATCGGATCGTTGAGGCGGTGGAGAGCTGTCTGCCGGTGACGGCGGTGATGTCGATTGATGAGATGGCTTGCCGGTTGATGGGCCGGGAACGACCCCTGCTGGCCGCTCTGGAGCTGGGCAGAAAAGTGAAATCGCGGATCCAGGAGAAGGTCGGGGCTTTTCTCCGCAGCTCAGTTGGCTTGGCAACGAGCCGATACTTAGCCAAGGTCGCCAGCGACATGGAGAAGCCCGATGGGCTGGTGGCGCTGCCCCTTGATGTGTTGCCAGGGGCGTTGCTGCGGCTTACTCTGCGCGATCTACCGGGCATCGGGGCAAAGACAGAAAAGCGACTGAACGAAAAAGGCATCCGGTCCATGGAAGACCTCCTGAAGCTGAATTGCGAGCAGTCGGGCGAGCTTTGGGGATCGGTGTGGGGTGAGCGGCTGTGGCATTGGCTGCAGGGCGAGGACTTCGAGATGTCGGAAACCGAGCATCTGAAGTCGATCAGCCACTCGCACGTGCTGGCGCCGGAGATGCGGACGGCGGAGAAAGCTTGGGCGGTGGCGCACAAACTGCTGCATAAGGCGGCAATGCGGCTGCGCACGCACAAGCTGTGGGCGAGTTCGATCGGGCTGGCGGTCGGTTTTTCGGTGCCGAGAAGTCAGAATGCGCCCGTGAGTCGTTTCGGCATACCCACGCGCGGGTGGCATCACGAAATCAAGCTAAGCGAGTGCCAGGATAATCAGACGCTGATCGGCGCCTTGTGCCGGCTGTGGACAGAACGTCCACATGGCGCCGGATACGACGAGCCATACTTTATCGGTGTGAGTCTGAATGGGTTGGTGCCGGACCGGCTCCACTCGCTGAATCTGTTTGACTCGCTCGACAACGCGAAGAGCCGAACGAAACTGCTGGAGGCGATGGACCAGCTGAATCAGAAATACGGCATGAGCACGCTGGCGCCAGCGACGATGCTGGCAGCATACAAGGCTGCGCCAACCCGGATCGCATTCCACAGCATTCCGGATTTGTTTTGATGGCGCACGTAACACCGCCGAGGAACGTAAAAGCATTGGTGAAGATGCCATACCCGTGTGTTGTCAAGTGTTGCGTCGTCGCGCGGCGCTCCAACTCATACATTCCAAAAACCAAATCACCGCCACCGCTTTGCAGGTTTTCTCCTTCGTCTCAGGCACAATCATCTGGACGAGCACGATGCTCATCCAAGGGACCGAAGCGGAAGGGCCTACCCTCCAAAACAAATTGGGAGTTTTTCCACAAAAAGTTTGCCGGAAATTCCATTCTGGCGATGCGACCAATTCAGTCGGCTGTGAACTACGTTTATCGAAATGTTACTGACGAATAGGACACTGACGAATAGCCCACCAGAACGAAGCCGCAGGCGCCGCGGCCGCTACGGCAGTGGCTGGCGAGTTGCTTTGAGGCCGGGATAGGTTGGGTCACAGGAGGTACCTACTGTGACCAACCTTCGCAAGATGATGCT
>NZ_JBARMD010000338.1:0-1814 GCF_049802275.1 Occallatibacter sp.
AGCATCATCTTGCGAAGGTTGGTCACAGTAGGTACCTCCTGTGACCCAACCTATCCCGGCCTCAAAGCAACTCGCCAGCCACTGCCGTAGCGGCCGCGGCGCCTGCGGCTTCGTTCTGGTGGGCTATCCGTCAATTACTACGCAGTACACGGCGGATGGGAAGCGTCGTGTGAATTACTCTTCGACTCCGTTTGGCGCTCAACCACCCCGTCGACGAAGACCAGTCGATGGGGACACCCCGATCACGCGCCAAACTGCGCGCAGGATGATGCCGCATTTTTTGATGCAAAATTCTGGGGCAGTACACTAGCGCTGCAGCAGGTCGATGGGCTGCGTGAAGTCGGTAGCGCGGATGAATCGGGCGAGGGTGGGGTGGCGGCGTTCGAGCGCCAGGTACATCTCCCAGGCCACGCGGCGATAGCTGAAGTGGCCGGCGGGTGCGGAGCGGAGTTCGCTGATGTACTGCGCTTCAGCGAAGTCCATTTTGAAAAGGCAGCGGACGCGGGTCGCGAGCGGCAGCAGGTAAAGTGCTGACGATTTCGCCTCGGGCGCTGAGCCTGCGGCAATTTTTGCGCTGGCGACATATGCTGATTCGATGGCGGCCTGGTAGTCAGCCAGCACACCGGCTTCTTCGAGTCCGGCAGCGTCGCCCGAGTGCGGCGTTTCATAGCCGTGAAGCACGGTGAATCCCTGCTGGATCTGCGTGACGCGACGGTGGCGATGCATGTCACGGAATCCGCCGATGTCCATGAGGATGTCGAAGCGAAGGGCCGCACCTGCGTGGAAGACGCGAAGAGCTTCGTCGTGACGGCCCCGGTGGCGCAGACCCAGCTCAATGATCTCCGAAACGCGAGAGGCGGGAAGGCCGGCGGCGATGTCGCGCACCTGGCGGTAGGGATGGTGGCTGGCCCAGTAAATCAGGGTGGCGGCGAGCTCGACTTCGAGGCTTTCGGTGCGTTCGACCAGGTCGACCACGGGCGATGGTGCGGGGGAAGTTCCCTTGAGAAGCTCAGCGGCGGCAGATTCGAGTTCGGCGCGCGTCTGGATCAGATACTGATTGGGCTCGGCGTATTTGACGAGCGTGGGGGCGGTGCGGACTTCGCGGGTGAGGAGGTTGCCAGCTTCGGCGGCGAGGCTTCCCTCAGGGGCTAAAGCCCCTTTGTCATCGCTGGAGATTTGCGGCACGACTGAAGTCGTGCCCTGATACGAGCCTTCTGCCGCCTTGAGTTTCTGCACGAAGTCGGCGGCGGCGCGGGCATTCACATTCCATGCGGGGCCGGTGGCGGCATCGCGGAGCTTTGCTCCCAAATCGCGCACCTCAGCGAGTGGATGCGAGAGGAGCCGGGAGACCTGCGTCTCGAGGGTGCGGGCGTTCACGATCTGGCCGAGGGAGGTGTTGGTGGCGAGCGGCAGGAGATAACGGGCGACGTCGAAGGCGCGAGCCTTCAGGGTGCGATCGTAGGCTTCGGGTTTCATCGCCTCGGGGCAAGCGACGCGCTGGCGCAGGGCTTCGTGCACGGCTGCGGTGGTCCGCTGATAGGTCGCGAAGAGGTTTTCGACCGTGTCGCTGTAGAGTTTGGTGGAGGCGGCATCTGAGCCAAAGTCCGGGAGGTACCAGCCGGATTTCTGGAAGTTCTGATAGCGGGTGGAGCGCTCCTGGCCGTCCCAGCGCTGTTCGTCCACCAAGACGATGGCTGCAAGCAGGCTCAGGCGCTCGACCGCGAAGGCGATGTGCGCGAGGTCGGCGATGGACCGGTGGCCGTATTGGAAATAGAATGTGTTGAGAAATTGCTCGGCGCGCTGGACGCTGATTT
>NZ_JBARMD010000339.1:0-29990 GCF_049802275.1 Occallatibacter sp.
CCATGAATCCGATAGTCGATCAGCGGGTCGCCAATAAGCCCCAAGCGAGAGTGAAGCGCTATCATCCAGGCCAGCCATCCATCGTGGACCCACGAGGCTGGAATCGGCGAGCAGTAGCGCCGGATCGTAGCCCGAAAAACCAGCGTCGCTCCAGTCACAACATCATGCTTCAGCAGCGTCGAGGTCGGGCACGCAACGAAGCCACGCTGCTTCGCTGGCGTGAATTTATGTCGAGCAAACAACCGCAGGCCCATCTGCCGTCCATCGCCGTCTATCAAGCTCGCATCGGAAAACACTCCGCCGAGAAAAAGATTTTCTTCGAGTGCCCGAGAAAGCCGCTCCAGCTTCGCCGGCGCCCAACGATCGTCCTGATCGCACAATGCAATCAAGCCGCCCCGTGCCAGACCGATCGCCTGGTCAAAATTGCGCGTGGATCCCAGCCTCAGGCTGTTCTGGATCACTTTCACGGTGAATGGCGCTTCCGCCTGGAATCGCTTTAAAATTGCCAGCGTATCGTCGGTCGAACGATCGTCGCAGACCACCAGCTCACACGGCAATCGCGATTGCAAGGCGATGCTCTCCAACTGCTCCTGGAGATAGCGGCCTCCGTTGAAGGTGCACATAGCCACCGAGATGCGCTGTACTTGCCCGTCGGCTCCGTTCGAGTGCATGTTTCAAATCCCCGCTTCAGCCCACTGATTTCGTTTCGTCCTGAAGATCGCGGTGGCTGAAATGATGCCGGCCACGCCAAGTACCAGAAAGTACGCCAGTGAAACCCCAAGCGCTCCCGAGGTTTTCGCGAGCAAAACAACACTTCCGGCTGTACATAGTGCAATCACAATGGACTGCACCAGGAACGGCTCACACTTGTGAGCGCGGAGATAAATCGCCTCGCTTTGCACCACGTGGCTGCTGAGTGCCGTCAGCAACAGAAGGCAAAAGACTGGCCAGCCCTCAATGCGGGAACTAATCTTCGGCGCGATATACGGTGCGGCTAGCACACCCAGCATCACTAGCCCCGCAGCGACCGCAAAGAGAGAAATTGACTGTCGGAGCGACCGGAAAAACAGTCGGTCCAATTCGGGCGTCTCCTTTTTTGCGATGAGGCTTCCGAATGGAGCAGCCTTCGTGGTCATCCACGCCAGCATCATGGCGCTCAACTGCATCACCACGCTCATTGAGAGACCCATCTTTCCTGCCTCCACCGGGCCACGAAACGCAAAAAGCACCGGGGTAAACAGTTGAAAGATGAAGTAATCGCAGAGCCAGCTCACGGCGATCTTCCACTGGAACGGCCATACTTCGTTTCGCCAGCTGATCCCCATATGCGCCACGTGCATTCGCAGCAGCGGTATCAGCATCCTGCGACGCGAATACAGTAGACCGCTTGCCACAAGCCCTTGCCCCAACAGCACCATTGCAGGCGAAAGCAATCCGTGGTGGCTCAGCATCGCGGTCCACGACAGCGCGACACTCACGGTCGACTGAAAGAAGCGCATCCGCGCCACCTGCGCCACCTGCCCGCATCCTTCGAGAAATGAGAGCACTGGCCCGATCGAAAACGTGATGGCGCAAGCCAGGACTGTGATTCTTAAAGGAACAATCCAGATATTCGGCGCCTGCGGTTGCTGATGCAGTGCAAAAAAGCGCATCCCGCCAAACAGAAGCACTACACCCATGACAACAGCTGCAGTTGTGTACCAGCGAACTGCGCGCTGCAGGAGTGACGCGAGCCTGAAGTGTGCTGCTTCGCTGCCTGTGATGCTTCCGTCCGGATGAAACTCCAGGTGCGCTCGTTCATGTGCCGCCACTTGAAGAATCACAAACGAGAATCCCAGCTCAAACACACTCTGCAGTGCCACCAGGCTCCACAACGCGTAGTAATATCCTTGCTCCGCCGCCGATAGAAAGTGCACAATCAGCAGCACGCTTCCCACGCTGCCCAGTCCTTGCACCACGCGCCCCAGCACCGTAAATGCAATCGCCCTGTCCAAGCCGATGGCGTGAGGAAGCTTGTGACGCAGAGCGTGGCGCACCGAAAGCCAGAGACTTCCTGACGGCCGTGGAGATTTCGTTATCTCGGTCAGCATGGATCCTTGCGAATAGGCTCGGAGACAACTCCGGTAGAAATTGGTGCGAGACGAAAGGAATGTTTCCTCAGGCGGGCGAAGGCTTTGTCCGTGAGCCGGTTGCCTCAGGCCTCGCATGCTGCAGCGCGCCAACCTCCTCTTGAGCGGGCTTTTGTTTGGCGGCTCGCCCTTTCCACAGCGAGCGTTTTAACAGGTCCAGCTTTTCCTTGGTGGCGGGATTGTGCTGCATTCGCATCAGGCCCCCTTGCAGCAGGGCCAGCATAACTCCGAACGTAAAGCCAAGAGACAGACCGGCAATCGTGAGCATGCCGCGTTTCGGAAACGACTTTTTCTCCGGCGGCACTGCGGGATCCACAATCTGAATGAATGCGCCCTCCCGGGCTTCATCAAGCTTCGCGAGTTCCAACTGTCTCGCCAGCACGTCGAAGATCGCTTCGTAATACTTCACGTCGCGAAGTTTGCGAACATACTCAAGTCCCGCCTCCGGTACCTCGCCCTTGGGAAGAAAGACGTCGTCTGCGGAACCACCTTTCGATCCCACCATCTTGTTGAACTGCGCGCGAAGGCCGTCCAATTCTGTCTGTGCTTGTGTCAGGGCTGGATTTTCATCGCCCGCGTACGAGCGCATCGCTTCTATCTGCACTTCCTTGGAAACAATTTGGGCTCGCAAGCGTGCAGCAGAGTCGATCATCGCCCGCGCCTGCCCATCCACCTGCACCATACCGGTGGACAGTTGCGTGCGCTTCATCGCCTCATCCGCATTCTCGAGTTGAGTCTTCGTTTTCTCCAGCTGAGCCTCGAAGACCACTCGGCGTTGCGATGCCTCGGTGATAGCAAGATGCTGCGAGAGAGTCCTGAATTGATCGACATATCCGTTCGCGATTTCCGCCGCCCGATTCGGATTGCGGTCCTCAAAACTCAATCGGATCAACCCGTCCTTTGTCGTTCCGTCAATCTTGGCGTGCTTCTCGAGCGCTTTGCGGGTGTCCACCAGATATGTCTTCCGGTACTCCGCCTGCAATCCATAGCGCTTAATCACGGCATCCTCGACCGACCGGCTCTTCAACATCGAAACGTACATGTCGTTGATGTTTTTCATGCCCAGCATGCTGCCCGCAACGCCGCCCATCGCACTATTCATGCCTGCGAGCTGCCCGGCCAGCATCGAGCTCATTGACGTGTTTCCCTGTGGCGGAAGAATGATCACCGTCGCCGTGTACTCCTGAGGAAGTGTAAAGGCAAGAATCAACGCAATCGTCGTGCAAATTGCTGTCACAATCCCCACCAGCTTCTTGCGCTGCGTAATGATGAGCAGAAAATCCAGAAAGGTCAGATCATCCTGCTCGCTTGGTTGAATCGACGGAAAGACAATTTCATCCGGCGTTTCCCGTGTCATTTCGTCGTTTCGCATCTTCACCATGGCGTGTGTACTCCGATTGGTGCTATCGCAACACTGGGCTCTTTGTTTTTCAGCGGCTACTGTGTGTCTGTATGGTTACTTAAGGAGGTTGATCGCCGCCGCTCCAAGGGCAAACTGTGAGAACACCTGTGACCAATCTGTCAGGCCGCGTAAAAGTGTCGTTTTGTTTAGTTGTTGGGGAATTACGATCGTATCGCCGGGATAGATAATCTGACGGTCAAATTTGTCATCAGTCCAAAGCGTGTGATCGAGGTATTGCCTGCTCAAGACAGATCCGTCCGCGCGAATAATGAAAATCTGCTTTTTGTCTGCGTTGCGATTCGGGCCACCGGCCGTGCGCAGATAATCGCCGGCACGCCGGTGCGCCAGGTACACAAAAGAATTCGGATCATACACAGCGCCCACAATTCCGACGGTTGAAGGAACCGGCGGCACAATAAACCGATCCCCATCCTCGAGCGGAAGATCGGGAAGAGAAGCAATATCGGCGCCGGTAGGCTCAATATGCAGCACAATGCGACCAGTGGCACGAATCTGGCGCAGTCGGTTTACGAGTTCACGCTGGCTAGCCACCGAAGCGCCAGTGGTCGCTGCTTCCTGAGCACTAACCACCGAAGTCGCCTTATTCGAGGCAGCTATGTCAATCTGGTACGACAGCGCTGAGACATACTCATCGAGCCGCAGCTGTTGCTCACGCCGGGTGCTCTCGCGGCTGAATTGCGATCCATAGAGATATGCCTGAGGGGTAACCCCTCCTGCCCGGATCACAAGCTGCCGCAGCGTTTCGCCCGGGAGAACGCTATATACTCCGGCGTGCAAAAACTCGCCTTCCAGTCGCACGTACTTGGTCTGCTGCGCGCGTGGTACGCGGATATCCGCGTCAGAGAAAATAGTGATGACGTCGCCCGGCTCGAGCGCAATATTGGCGTTCACATCGTTGCCCAGAATTGCTGCACCCAGGTCAAAAGGAAGCAGCCGGGTGGTCAGCGTGTTGGGATCAACGCGCTCAACCACCGCATAGCTCCAGTCGATGTCGGGCGAAACTCTGACGACCTGTGTCTCGATGGGGAAATGCGGGGTTGTCACCAGATGCGGGCCCGAGCCCAGCGTTTCATGCGGAGATCCGGAGATCTGCGCGACTTTACCTGGCTGCTCTCCGGTCGATCCAGCTTCCTGATCATTCGATGCCGCCAGCGACTGAAACTGTTCCGAGTTGCCTGGCTGGGGTACGTTGTTGTCTTGTGGAACACCGGCTGTCAATTGCGGAAAGAGACCGCTGTTGATGGTGTGCGCGTCCTGAGGAACGGCAGGTCGATTGACCGTCTGCCCTGCCTGATTCGACGATATCTCCATCTTCACAGGTGGCATCATCGGCTGGAAATCATCGACCGGCAATCCAAGCTGCTCGCGTCTCAACCAATAATCCGGCGTGAGCAGCGACTCCTTCGTTGGGATCAGGTCGCGAACGCGCATCCCTTCCCTCCAGGCAAATCGTCCTGGAGTCGCGACGTTCCCACGCAGTGTCACCGTCTTTTCAAACCGGGGCGCTTCCTCGCGCACACGAACAATATCCGCATCACGCAGCACGGTGCCCAGCGAGGGCTGGTCCATCTGAACGTCAACGGCGACGCGCACGCTTCCGCCGTTGGGTTTCTTCTCTGTGCGCTCAATCTCGAGCGATGATGTTTCAGCGGTGGCAGAGAGGCCGCCTGCCAGCGAGAGCGCTTCAGCAATGTTTTCGCGTCCGCGCAACTCGTAAATCGCCGGGACGTTAACGCTGCCTACAATCGCGACCTGCGGCCCAACGGCGCGAAAATAGATGACGTCGCCCGTTTCCAGGCTCACATCTTTGGAGTTGTCACCATTCAACAGCAGGTCATACAAATCGAAGTCCGTCGCCACTGCTCCTTGGCGCTTCAAAAGAATATGGCGCAGCGAACCGTGCGGGCCCGGACCTCCACTTGCAAATACCGCATTTACGAGGGTGCTCAGCGAACTCACGGTATAGCTGCCTGGCCTTCGCGCCTCTCCGGTAACAAATACCTGGATCGACCGAAGCTGACCCAGGTTTACATTCATGTCGTAGTTACGATAAACGCGATCGAATCGCGCTTTCAAAAATTGCTGCAACTGGCTGAACTTCAACCCCGCCACCCGCAATTCGCCCACTTGCGGAACGTACACAGAGCCGGATCGATCAACAGTCAGGTGCAAATTCTGTGTCACCTGTCCCCACGTGCGGATCAGCAACTCGTCTCCCGGGCCAATTACATAATCCGGAGTTACGGGAAGCCGCTGCACCGGCGCGAACGTGTCGGGCACATTCGTAAACAGATCTGCCCCATAGACCGGCACAATACGGCCGATTGAGCCGGCTACGAGCATCTGAAATTCGGACAAGGGTTGGGGCTTGTTCACCTTCTGAAGCTGCAGTCGCTGCTGGCGAAGCCACTCCGCTCGGTTCATGCCGTCCGCATCGTCGCGATACACCGACGTGGGAGCATTCGGCGACCCCGGATTAATGCTGGGGAATCCGAATGACGAAGAGGAGCCGGTTGACCCTTCGCCAGATAGCCCGTTCGTCGACGAAGATGGCGCCAGAGACTGGCAGGCGGACACGTCTCCGTTCGCGCAGCTCTGCGTTGTATCCTGCTGCGAGCCGCCCAGCATCAAGTTCGGGCTGCTTGGCGTCTGCGCTCTCGCTGCGGGTAGAGCTAGGGCAACTGAAAAGGCAATCAATGTCCGCAAACACTTACTCATCCACGTTCTCATTTATCGTCTTCCGGTCATAAGATTCAAGAACCGCGCGGAGCTCGCGATGGAAGCGCGAACCAGACAGCTCGCTCGCGCTCGGGTCTTAATAAGCTCCACGCATAGTGACCACTGCGGGAACGGTCATGGTAAGAATCTTGAAGTCGAGCAGGCAGCTCCACCCGCTGGCGTACTCTCGATCGAACATCACGCGCCGGTCAAAGGTGACATCGCTTCTTCCCGAAACCTGCCACAATCCTGTGATGCCGGGGCGGAACAGGTCGTAGTACGCGAACTGCTGCCCATAGAGCGGGACCTCCGCCTCCACAATTGGCCGTGGCCCCACCAGCGACATGTCTCCTAACAGCACATTAAAGAGCTGCGGAAGTTCGTCGAGGCTCAGCTTGCGGATGATCCTGCCCACCGGTGTGATGCGCGGATCCGGCGTGTCCTTGTTCAGAGGATATGCTGCTTCATTTCTGTGGTCTGCCTCGCTTCTGCGATGGCCATTGATCTCGAATACATTGTCCTTATGCTTTTGCGCGTACATCGAGCGGAACTTGATGATGCGGAACGGAGCGCCGAAACGCCCCAGCCTCTCCTGGGAAAAGAAGATTGGCCCCGGCGAGGTTAACGCTACCGCAATTGCAACCGCAAGCATCACGGGAAAGAAAAGAACGATCAGAAAGCTTGAGAGCAGAATGTCGATGGTGCGCTTCGCCACTGCATAGCGCCACGAAAAGGCTCGCCGCACCGCTGCGGAAAGATACGGGGTTGGGCGCCTCCATGCAGACGCCGGAATTGTGTCACGGTATATGCCGACAGCAGTGATCGCTCCCACTCCCGGTCCATCGGCTTCCAATATATTTATGGCAGTATTTCTTGCTTGCATTCGCTATACCCTCGCTCTTTGTGTTTCCATGCCCTGGCATTATTCAAAGACTGAATCCGCCACGGCGTGCGCATGGGCTTGCAATATAGGTTTCTCTCCGATGTCTCTCTGAGCGCCTGCAACTTCGCCGGGAGTCACCTGAGATTCGTAAGTGCGAATCAAGGCACGAAACTAAGATTGATAAAGTGATAACCGCTGGGAATGTTCTATTTCTTTTTCTCTATGTGTAGCTTCCAGCGCCGGCAGAAACGATGTATCCACAAACTCCACATCATCGCTGTCAACTTCGATTGCGATACTTTGCATCAGCAGGCTTAGAGTCAATACAACCCGAATCCCGCTCTTCTTTCGAATTACAATCCCTTCAACTCCTGCGAGCGCACCGACTTTTATGCGGACGTGCTGGCCCACTGTAACTAGTGGATGCGGTTCGGCGCGCATTGGATCCAAGCCGGTGCGTAACTTCTCGACTTCGAAATCCGGAAGCGGCGCAGGCCGTAACGCGGATCCAATCATTGAAACCACACCCGGTACTGCCAGCACTCCGACGCGATCGCGCGAATCGATGCGCACAAAAACATAACCTGGAAACAGCGGGAGATCCAGCATTACCCGCGATCCATCCTGCCACCTGTGTTGCGTTCGATACAGCGGCAGATAATGTTCGATCTGCCTCTGCTGCAGGTGTCGCACCACCCGTTTTTCGTGACGGCAGGTTGTGTATACCGCAAACCACCGCTTCCCCGTAGTTGACGAAGAGCTAACCACATTTTTGCGCATAGCTTCGCCATCCTCACTTGGTGGGGTGTTTTCCACATCCGCCTCCTGGCCCCTGGCATTTTTAAGAATGCCGAATGCGTGTTTTCTCTTACTTGGGCCTGAAGACACGACTGCCTGATCGAGCGTTTTCACGCTCATCGGGCACGCTCATCGGGCCTGAGTTCTTCTATTTGTCTTGCGGGCAACAAATGCTGCGGGTGCGTTCAGGTACGAGAGCACCTCGAGCGAAGTGGTCTGTTTTCTACTATTCGGCTAATGATCCGAGCTATGACCTCTTTACGCAGCCAGCCTGTTCGCCCCTATCGGGCATACTTCCCGTGGGTCGCAGGAAAACTGGCTACACACGTACAGACGCAGAAATTCGGTGAAGAGTTATCTGGTTCCGTCATTTACCGCAACAACATCACCACGATTTCGCCTTTTGTTCCAGGCTACCCTCGCAGGTCTCGGAAGCGAGCCCCTTCCGCTCAGGCGGCCTTGGGCGAGCTGATGATCTGTGAGTGAATTCCATCGCTTTCCGCTTCTCGCGCGGCAGCTCGGATATTCAGTATTCGAGGCGCAGCTTGAAAAGACGCGGTTGCGCTATGAACTTGTTGTGGCTGGGTATGTGCTGATGCCGGAGCACGTTCATCTGCTCGTCAGCGAACCGCAGATTTCATCGCTTGCGATTGCGTTGCAGGTTTTGAAGCAGCGAACTTCGCGATTGCTCAAGCAGGCGGGTGAGGCGCAGTTCTGGCAGCGGCGCTATTACGACTTCAACGTGCACAATCCCGAGAAGACAACGGAGAAACTGCGCTACCTGCACCGGAATCCGGTGAAGCGAGGGTTGGTTTCGAAACCCGAGGATTGGGAATGGTCGAGTTTCCGGCATTACGCTCGCGGGCTCGAAGGAGTAGTGGAGATCGAGTCGGAGTGGACAGCGCGCAGACGTGAAATGAGGAGGGTCGTGCTTTCCCACCCTTGACCAAAAGAGGGTCAAGGATGGGGCCGTGTCCCATCCTTGCGCAGCAAGGGTGGGAAAGCACGATCCCACCCGATTTTCAGGGTCTTGGATTGCGCAACGCGACATGTATGACTGCGGTTTCCCTTGCGTCAATCATCTCTGACGCTGGGTGCCCCATTCATGACGCTGTTTCATCGCGGCATGAGTGGGAAACCACGAACCCAACCCATCGCGTGTCACCCTCAAATAGACCCGCTCTTCGATTCGGAATCAGGTAGCTGCCCACGCACTGTACCATTTCTACACAACCGCAGTTGCTGGAGGCATCTTGTGGAAACTCTCTTCTGCTGGTTCGCGATCGTTCTTCTCGTCACCTGCGCCGTCCTCGAGTTCACGCGCTGGCGCGTAATAGGCACCTGGTTGCTGGTGCTCTTTCCGGCAGTGCTCTGCATCGCCGTTCTGCTCGATCTTGCGCACGGCGTCCCCAAGCTGGGTCAGGCTGGTAACAATACCGATCTCCGCGCGCTCCCCTTTTTGCTTGGCTTTCTCGCCCTCGCGGTACTCGGTGCGCTGCGCGCGAACTGGCGATGGCTCTTCTGGCTGACCTGGATCGTCAGCGCGCTCTTCTGCTCCATCGCCGTCTACCTTACATTCTTCTGGCACGTCTTCAGTTGAGGCATCCAACGCGACAACATGATGAGCGATTTCACGAAAACCCGCGACGCTATTCTGCGCGGCATCCACGTTCTCGACGGAGGCATGGCCTCGGAGCTCGAATACCGGGGCGCCAACATCAACGGACCGCTCTGGTCGGCACACGTTCTCGAAGATTCACCCGAAAAAATTGTCGCCGTGCACCGCGCCTATATTGAAGCGGGCTCCGAAATCATCGAGACCGCCAGCTATCAGGTCTCCCGCATGGGATATGCAGAGGTGGGCCTTGATCCTGCAGGCGCTGATGTTGCATTGCTGCACTCAGTCGCGCTTGCCCACGAGGCAACGTCGGAATTTCCCGATCGCCGCATCGTCGTCGCCGCGTCACTCGGACCCTACGGCGCAGCTCTCCACAACGGAGCTGAATATCACGGCAACTATACCTGCGCGTTTGCCGACCTCGTCGAGTTTCATCGCGAACGAATTGATGTGTTGGCCGCAGCACCGTCAACGCAATCTGCTGACATTCTCGCTTTCGAAACGCTGCCTTCGCTCGCTGAAGCCGAAGCCATCGGCCAGGCGCTCGCGCCGCATCCTGAACTCGCCGCATGGTTCGCCTTCACCTGCCGCGACGAGCAACATGTGGCGCATGGCGAACTTCTCCGCCAATGCGCTGCAGCCGTCGCCGCGTTTCCGCAAACCGTGGCCATCGGCGTCAATTGCACGCACCCCACACTCATTTCCGCATTGATTGCCGAACTCCGAGAAGCTTCCGACAAGCCCATCGTCGCGTATCCAAACTCCGGCGAAGGTTGGGATGCACAATCCCGCAACTGGACCGGCACAAGCGACCCCGCAGCTTATGGTGCCAACGCCGCGGAGTGGCGCGTAGCGGGCGCGCAAATCGTTGGGGGCTGTTGCCGCACCAGGCCGACGCACATAGAAATGGTTGCCCGCTGCGCCAAAATGAACAGGTCTTAATCTACGCGTCATAGTTGGCTGCGCGAACCACCCTTATTCTCCACGCTGCGTCTCACAGGCGAGGGCCCCTTTGCTGATGCCGGAGAACGAGGTCGATTGGTCATAGATATCCCATCCCTTTCAAAACCACTCATCATGGCATGCTGGGCTCTTCTGCTCACCTTCACCATGCCGTCATCGCGAGTTCATGCCCAATCCAGTTCGGAAACGGAGGTGAACGGCGGTGCTTTGCCGAATGCTCCGCAGCCTGCGGCGGCCGCGGAACAGAGTGCCGACAAGCCACAGGCTTCCGGCACAGGAAATATCTCCGGAACCGTTCTCGACACAAATAGCGATGTGATCCAGAACGCGACTGTGACGCTTAGCGGGCCCGGCGGCAAGCATAAGGTGACATCGGGCAGCGACGGGCAGTTTCAGTTTCCAAACCTGCTGGCGGGTGTTTACAAGCTGAGCGTGATCGCGGAGGGCATGCGACCTTACAACTCCGATCCGATTCAACTGGACACTGGAGAATTTCGCATCGCGCCAGCCATCACGCTCTCAGTGTCGGGCGGTGTGAGCAGCGTTACGGTTTCAGGTGATAAGGAAGAACTCGCGGAGCAGCAGGTTCGTATTGGCGAACACCAGCGAATCGGAGGAGTCATTCCAAATTTCTTCAGCGCTTATGACTGGAATGCTCCGCCAATGATGGCCAAACAGAAGTTCAAACTGACAACCCGTGCGCTGATCGATCCTGTTTCTTTCCTGACGGTCGCAGGGATCGCAGGAGCGGAGCAGTACAAAGGCGTCTTCCCGTCCTATGGCAGCGGCATCGAAGGATACGGAAAACGCTACGGCGCCGCGCTCGCTAATCGCGTCACAGGTGACATGCTCAGTCGTGCGGTGTATCCATCGATCTTCCACCAGGATCCGCGCTACTTTTACAAAGGGAAGGGAAGTATCCGGTCTCGCGCGCTCTACGCGATGTCCGCTGCCGTCATGGCCCGCAGCGACTCGGGGCGCTGGGAGCCAAACTACTCGAACGTGCTCGGCAACTTTTCAGCTGGAGCGATCTCCATGCTCTACTATCCACAGTCCGATCGTGGAGCCTCGCTCGTTTTACTAAACGGGCTCGCCGATACCGGTGCCGATGCTGTATCGAACCTCTTTCGTGAATTCGTGCTGAAACAGATAACAACTCACGTTCCCAAAGACGCCAACGGCCAGCCATAGCCGGGCCTATGCATTCGGCCCCGCATCTCACAGCACTATCTT
Source organism: Occallatibacter sp. (assembly GCF_049802275.1). Lineage (NCBI taxonomy): Bacteria > Pseudomonadati > Acidobacteriota > Terriglobia > Terriglobales > Acidobacteriaceae > Occallatibacter > Occallatibacter sp. The sequence continues at coordinate 11,766 of NZ_JBARMD010000339.1, forward strand.
CCCAATCGTCATCAACTGGATGTTCGACGTGCCTTCGTAGATCTTGCCGATCTTCGCGTCGCGATAATACTTTTCTGCTGGATAGTCGCGCACAAACCCATTGCCGCCGAAGATGTCCACGCACTGACTCGCCACTCGCTCCGCTACATTCGACGTAAAATACTTTGCCATCGCCGCCTCGCGCACGTAGGGCTGTCCTGCATCTTTAAGCCGCGCTGCGTTGTAAACCATCAGCTTCGCAGCCTCGATCTCCGTCGCCATCTCTGCCAGCGCAAACTGCACTGCCTGGAACTCCGCAATCGGCTTACCGAACTGGCGCCGCTCCTTCGCATATTTCGCAGCATGCCCCCAGGCTCCTTCAGCCAGTCCCAGCAGCTGCGCACCGATGCCGATGCGTCCTTCATTCAGCGTCTCGATGGCAATCTTGTAGCCTTTGCCTTCTTCTCCCAGCAGGTTTGCCGCGGGAATCACGCAGCCATCGAACAGCAATTCGCACGTGCTGCTGGCGCGAATGCCCAGCTTGTCTTCCTTGCGCCCCACAGAAAACCCCGGCGTGCCTTTCTCGACAAGAAATGCTGTTATCCCGCGATAACCTGCCGCCGGATCAAGCGTGGCAAACACCAGAAAAATTCCTGCCTCCTTCGCATTCGTGATCCACAGCTTGCGACCATCCAGGCGATAGCCGCCATCCACTTTCTGAGCTCTCGTCTGAAGCGCAAACGCATCCGAGCCAGAACCCGCCTCGCTCAACGCGTAGGCGCTCACGGTGCCGCCGGCCAGCTTCGATAGCCACTGCACGCGCTGGTCCTCGCCAGCCCATCGGCGAATCGCATTTGCCACGAGCGTGTTGTGTACATCGACGAGTACCGCGACCGCCGGGTCCACCGTCGCAATCGCCTCAATCGCCAGCACGGCGTCAAAGAAACTTCCGCCCGCGCCGCCCAGCGACTCGGGAATCTCGATCCCCAGCAACCCGAGCTCATAGAGTTTGTTCACAAGGCCGGGTGCAAACTGCTGCTCATCGTCCATCGTGCGCACAACTGGAGCAATCGTCTCCCGCGCAAACTGCTTCACCGTCGCGTAGAACATCCGCTCTTCTTCAGTCAGTTGGGTCAGCGGGGAGGGGGTGTGGCTCTTGTCAGACAAGGAAATCAATGCCTCCGGCATCGGAGTGTATCAGACGGCATGACCGCATCGCTGCTTCTCGTTGAGTTCAGTTGCTGCAACTCTCTTTCCTCTGGTCAGGATCGTCAATTCAATTTTCCGCGCTGAAAGCAAACAAAAAGGGCAGGCTCCTCGCGAAACCTGCCCCGACCTTCAATCAGATAAGTTGCTCACTTGATCACCAGTGAGAACGCCGACTGCGCCGTAATCGTGGATGTGGTCGAATCCGTTCCCGCGAACGTAATCGTGTACGTTCCCTTGGGCGGATCGCTTACGGTGCTGCCACTTGTGCCCCCTCCGCCGCACGCCGAAATCATCAGCCCCAGCGATGCAAGCGCAATTACGCAGGCCAGTTGCCGCAGCTTGCGATTTGACCGTCCCAGGAAGCCGGCAAGCAGAAGTCCCGCAAAAGCGATTCCCGCCGGAACCGGATTGTTTTCCTTCGGCACCTGGTTGCTTGCCTTAAGCGATCCATTCGAGCGCGGAATCAGGTGGAGGCCGTGCGCCTTCACGGCGCCTCCTGTCGTGCTTACGCAGTCAGAAGCATTGGTATCGACAATGATCTGCCCCGCGGCTGCTGTCGTACCCGTGATTGTGATAGATCCGTTGCTGTTGGTACCCGTGCCCGCGAAGATGCATAGGTTGGTAAGCGCGGTGTCGTTAGATGTCGCGTAGGTCAGGTTCACGGTGCCGGTGTATCCGCCGGCAGGCGTGATTGTCAGAGACTCAGTCCCTTGCGATCCCTGGCTCAGGGTCAGAGTGGCTGGGGCCAATCCCATCGCGAAAGTCCCTTTCCCTGAGCTTGTTCCGCCCACGGTTATAACTGCGCTTCCCGTCGAAGGAGCATTTGTTCCGTCGCCCGCGTACTGCGCCACGATTGTATGTACACCGGCGGTCGCAAAATTGGCCGTGTAGGTTACCGTCCCATTGCCGGTGAGGGTCACCGGAGTGAGTGAGCCTGAGCCATACGCGCTGCCGCTACCATCGATAGAGAGATTCACGGTGCCTGTTGGAGTGGCGGTGCCACCCGCCTGGGCCACGCTGATCGTGATGATGTCATTCGTGCTGACGTTAGGCGCTGCAGTCGCTGCCGTGACCGTCGTCGTTGTGGCGATCAGCGGGGTCCCTGTGTTTGCCGGCCATGCGGTCGCCAGATTGCTCAGATCAACCGATCCCAGTCCAGATGCCTGGTCATAACCTGTCCCGGCCGTGTAGTGGGTTGTGCCGGTGCCCGCGCAATAGCTCGATCCCAGACTTGCAGGACACGCGTTGTTGCCGCTCGTGATGTCGTGAAAGGCCGCTGCATAGGTGGTGCTGTTCGACGCCAGCTTGTATAACTGCGGATTCAGCAGCCCTTGGCCCGTCGTATACCCCTTCTGCTGGTTAAGAATCGCCACCATTCCCGCAAAGATTGGCGTCGCGAAACTCGTGCCGCCAGCTAGAGTCAAGTCCCCTGTTGCATTGTCGCGGAAGCCACTGCTGCAACTCGCCACCTGGCCCGTCGAAAACGCCGACGGATCGCTGCTGCAGTAGATATATGGAAGGTAAGCAGGCGAAGAAAACAACGAAACGTCCGGAACGTCACGCGCATTGTCGCTGGGTATGCCGGGGACGCCCGTCTGCCAGCTTGGCTTCTTGGTGTAGAGAGTACTCACTCCACCGCCCCCCGCGCTGAGTCCGCCTCCTCCTTGCACACTGAGGGCGCTGTCGTTCCACACAACTTCCGGAATGTACTGCAGCGCCGAGGTCAGTACATCGTTCCCGCCGGATTCGGCAGTCCAATAAGCTGAACCCGATGTGTAATACGCCGAGTTGGCCTGGGAAATTTCAGTTCCCCCCACGCCGGTGACATATTGGCTGCTCGCCGGATAGCTTACCGCCACCGCCTCCTGCGTGGTCAGGGGAGGGTTGGTTGTCGTTGGACTGGTGTAACAGGCGGTCGAACCGGTATCGCCCGAGGCGGCCAGAATCGTCTGCCCCTGCACCACTCCCTGCGACACAACTGCCTCCAGTGCGGTCGCATTCGCGGCTGAGATGTTGGGTTCACAAGCGCCGTAGCTGACGCTGATAATCGTTCCGATCTTCTCGTCAATTGCATATTGAAGCGAGTCGAAGACACCAAAATTAGTGCTGCTGCCCGTATAAACAAAGAAGATGTCGGCGCCCGGAGCGATCGCGCCCGACCATTCAAGATCCAGGTCGGATTCGCTCTCGTCCCCTTGAAATACCGTTGGGCCGCCAGAACCGGGAACAATCACCATCGTGGGATCTTTGACCGGGAGCCCGGCCGCATTTTGGAAATTCTCGAGATCGCTTGTGGCTACGGACGACTGCCCCATAATCGCAATCGACTGCCCGGCGCCGGTAATGGCGGCATTCAGCAGCGGATTCAAATCGTAAATCAATTTGATATCGCCGGGCGCAAAAAACACGTTTCCCGTCTGTCCTGAGGTGAATCCCGGCCGTGGCTGCACGGCATTGCTGCGAATGTGCATGGCACGAGGTCTGAAGTCATCCAGATTGGCGATCGTTGCAACACTTGCCGCGATAGCCGACGGGAGAGAAAGCGTCGTGGACGGAGCAAAGTGCTTCTCCCCTCTCACCGTATAGAAGTGCATTTGCGTCTGGAATGCCTGCTCCACCTGGCCGACCGTGCCTGAGAAACGGATCAGATTCCTGCTGCGCGCCACTGAGTCGATTGAAAAGCCCTGTTGCTGTAGCCAGCTCTGCACCTTGTCGATATCCGACTGCGCCATCCCGAACCGGGCCGCAAACTGATCTGGATTCAGCCACAGATGATAGAGCGGCGATGCCGGATCCTGCTGTGCCACGATCAGTGCATCAAGGTCGGCCTGCTGTGCCGCAGAGCGATTAAATACGATACTCATGCCCTTGAGCCTGACATCCGAAGACATCCGGCCGGCATCGTTTTGGGCCAGGGCGAGCGGGTGCTGCGAACCCTTCAGCAGCGTCATTTGTGAGTTATTGACTTCGGCGCGAATGCGGGGAGACGGCGTTTGCGCTGCCTGTGAGGTTGTCGACAACGCATATACAACAATCCAACCGCATACCCAAAGCCTGCCTGGACTTTGAAGCAACTTCTTAATCATAGCCATCCTTGGAAACGGAAAGGTTTGAGACCAGACGTGAGCCGCTGAAGCTCATACTCGAGTCAAGCCAATGTCAAGCTGCCGGGGAAGCATCCTCTGAAATGGAGAAGTTGAAGCTCGCCGCAGGCACAATAGGCAACCTTCAGGACATAGTCCGGAATTCGGCCCTCTGTTTAGACTCTAGTTGCGCTGCAAAGTTGTGGAGCCGCCAATTCAGGCTGCAAAACGCGGGCTTGCAGGCAGGAATCTGCGTCTTAGTCACACTAATTGGATAAAAAGATCAGCCTGAACGCCATCTTCCGGCTTCAATTCAGTCTTTGCAGCACCTGCAGAGCGGCCACGCCTTTGTTCGGCGGCACGTACCCTGTGGCGCGCCACGAAATCGATAGCTTTTCACTGTCGAGCAGCTTGCGAATCTGCGCCCGCGCATGTTCGCTCCACGGACCTGACTTGTCCAGCTTGACGTACGCCTGCCAGTGTCGCAAAGCCGATCGGCGCTCGCCCTTGCGCTCGAACGCCAGGGCCAGGTTGTAATGCGCATCAGCATACCGGGGCGCCAACTCCACCGCCCGCTGATAGGCCGCGATCGACTCGTCGGGCCGCTCCAGCTCATCCAGCACATTGCCCAGGTCGAAGAACGCCAGCACGTACTCCGGGTCCTTCAACGTCGCCTGCCGATACAACTCCTCTGCGCGCACAAACTGGCGCAAATGAAAGTGAATGGTGCCAAGATTGATGTACCCCGGCGCGTAGTCCGGATCGATCCGGAGCATCTCCTCGTAGAGAGAAATGGCGCGATGTTTTTCGCCGGCTTCTTCCGCCTGCACTGCGGCAAGAAACAGCTCCTGCACTCCGTGGAGATCATTCGGCGCCCGACGTAATGCGCACACTGCCGCGGTCGCTGGCTGTCGCTCTATGCGTTCGAAGTCGAAGAGCAGCTGGCGCCGAATTGGATCCACCATCGCCCCGTCGCAACGAAATGCCAAACGCGTACCCGTCCGCACCAGCGATGCCTCCTGCAACGGATTCGACATCCCGGCCACCGCCTGCATGGCCGCAACCGAATGCCGAATCGACGCCGCAGACACGTCTTCCTCGCGTAGTGAGCGCAGCGTTCTTAGTTGGCCAAGGTCCTGGAAGGTGTAAGTCTCGCGCTGGGAGATGAGCCCGGCTCTTTCCCAGCCTTGTAACTGGCGGGAACTGATCTGAAGAATCCTCAACACATCCTGGCGGCTAAAGCTGTTCACTCTTCAATGCTCCGGTGTTGACATCCCGGTCGTACGCAGGATTCGAACTCGGTCCTGAAAAATCGATTTCCGATTCCGCTCCTGGTCGTGGCGCTCGGATCAGCGACGAAGGAACCGCTCTCGTACCTGTGCCTTTCGCTCGGTCCGGGCCCTCGCCTCAAAGGTTTCGTACAGGCCTTTGCACCACCGGCTCAGCTCTCGCCTCGCGTAAGTCACATCACAGCTTGGATTATGCCAAGAATAAGCGTGGATAAGCTGGGACGAAATAAGATTGCATGAAAAAGTGCGTGGATAACCGGTACCTCATTTGGTTCCAATGCTTTTGCCGTCCCCGTTTCCCAGCCGGTTGCGGAACATTCCGTCGTAAAAAAGGTGTCCTCCGATCGCCCAATTCTCACAAAAGAGGCCAGGTTTTCTTCCCTTCACAATCCCACAAAAGTTGATTGCGAGTTAAATGAGGCTGCTTTCTATTGCGTGCCGGGATATGGTATTTTTGGCCTCTCTATCCAAAGCTGTGTCTTTCTGCTCTCAATGGCAGCCGAACGGGCCCAATGAACCATCCGATTCTCAACACGGACGCAGACGGAACACTCCGGGAACTTGCGCGCTCGTTGCTTGAGTCTCAAAGGATTGCCGGTCTGGGCACCTATACTCTCAACCTCACGACTCTGCTCTGGTCATCCTCCGACGTCCTCAATGAAATCTTCGGCATCGACGCCGGTTACGAGCGCTCAGTGGCTGGATGGACCGCACTCATTCACCCCGAAGATCGCGACATGATGGCGGCGTATTTTGCTGAAGACGTGCTCAGCCATGGCCAGATTTTTGATCGCGAATATCGTATTGTCCGCCCCCTCGATCATGTGGGTCGCTGGGTCCATGGCATTGGCCGCATTGAACACGACGCGGCGGGCAAAGCCATTCTGATGCGAGGCACCATCCAGGACATCACCGACAGAAAACGCGTAGAAACCGATCTCCGTCAAAGTGAGGAACTGTTCCAGCTCTTCACTCGACATGCGCCCGCTGCCCTGGCCATGTTTGACCGCGATATGCGATACATCGCCGTCAGCCGTCGCTGGTGCGAAGACTTCGGCCTTCAGAGTGCCGATGTTCTGGGGCGATCTCACTACGAAGTATTTCCGGAAACGCCCACTCGGTGGCTCACCGTTCATCGCCGCGCGCTCGGCGGCGAAACCATCAAGAACGAGGAAGACCGATTCGACCGTTCTGACGGCTCGGTGCAATGGTTGCGTTGGGAGGTGCGCCCTTGGCTCACCGGAACCGGGGCCATCGGCGGCATCATCATCTTTACTGAGGACATTACAGCCCGCAAACGCTCCGAAACGCGGTTACAACTCGCGGCCAGCGTCTTCACGCACGCCTCCGAGGGCATCGTAATCGCCGATCCTGCCGGCATCATCCTCGATGTCAACGACGCATTTACGCAGATCACCGGCTACAGCCGTGAAGAAGCCGTGGGCCGCAGCACCAACCTTCTGCGTTCCGGCCGACAGGGAAAAGAGTTCTACGCCAACATGTGGCGCGACCTGATAGAAAGCGGCCACTGGTCCGGCGAAATCTGGAATCGCGCCAAGGATGGCCGTATCTTCGCCGAGACTCTCACCATCACAGCAGTGCGCGACAAGGCCGGTAAGACACAGCAGTACGTCGCCCTCTTCTCTGACATCACCTCTGACAAGGAGCACGAGCAAGCGCTTGAGCGTGTTGCCCAGTACGACCTGCTTACCGGTTTGCCCAATCGCGTACTCCTGCGCGACCGTCTGCACCACGCCATCGTGCAGGCAGATCGCCGCGGCAGCATACTGGTCGTCGTGAGTCTCGATCTCGACAACTTCAAGTCAGTTAATGACCGCCATGGCCACGTGATTGGCGATGAACTCCTCACGACCGTCGCGCATCGCATGAAGTCCATGATCCGCAAAGACGACACGCTTGCCCGCCTCGGCGGAGATGAATTCATCGCGGTTCTGCTCGGCTGCGATAGCCCGGAACAGAGCATGCCCGCGGTCAAGCTGCTTCTCGATGCTGCTTCGCAGCCGGTATTGGTCGGCGCACTGACTCTCCAGCTCTCTGCTAGCGCTGGCATCGCTTGCTATCCCCAGGCCGAGGATGTCGATGCCGATCAACTCCTGCGTCAGGCCGCGCAGGCCCTCTATCAATCCAAGATAAGTGGCAAAAACCGCTACCACCTCTTCGATTCTCGCCTCGCTCTCTCCACCCGCGGGCACCATGAAGACCTGGAGCGAATTCAAGCGGCTTTGGCACACAGGGAGTTTCTCCTTTATTACCAGCCCAAAATGAATATGGCCACGGGTGCAATCAAAGGCGCCGAAGCCCTCATTCGCTGGCAGCATCCCGAGCGCGGCCTGTTGCCTCCGGGCCAATTTCTGCCTGTCGTTGACGGCCACCCTATCGCTATTGAAATTGGCGAATGGGTGATCGAGAACGTTCTCCAGCAGATGGAGACCTGGCGAGCCGTCGACCTCGATATTCCCGTCAGCGTCAACATCTCCGCGCAACAACTCCAGCAAGAAGACTTTGCGGCGCGGCTCCATGCGATGCTCTGTGCCCACCCCACCATCGATCCCGCCCGGCTGGAAATTGAAGTCCTCGAGAGCAGCGCTTTGACCGACATTTCTCAGGTCTCTCAGGTCATTCACAATTGCGGCAAACTCGGCGTTTCTTTCGCTCTCGATGACTTCGGCACCGGCTACTCCTCACTCGCCTTCCTGAAGCGGCTCCCCGTCGACGTCCTCAAGATCGATCAGACATTCGTGCGCGACATGATCGATGATCCAGAAGATCTGACAATTGTCGAAGGCATGCTTGGCCTGGCCTCCGCGTTTCGCCGCCAGGCAGTCGCCGAAGGAGTCGAAACCGTGGAGCAGGGCATCCTCCTGCTGCGCCTCGGTTGCCAGGTTGCGCAGGGTTACGCCATCGCGCGCCCCATGCCCGCCCGCGACTTGCCTGAATGGGTTGCTTCGTGGACTCCCGACCCGCAGTGGTCCAACGTGGAAGTGCTGGACATCGTTGATAGGCCACTGCTCTATGCGGGCGCAGAACACACCACATGGGTCGGAGCGATCGAGGCCTTCCTGCATGGCAAGCGCCGCGTGCCGCCTTCGCTTGATCCCACCCAATGCCGCCTCGGTACCTGGATCTTGTCTGAGCCTGGTGCACTGCAAAGCCAGTCCCCACTCTTTCATCGAATCGAATCGCTACACCAGGAATTACATTCCCGTGGCGCAGACATTCTCACGCTCAATGCCGAAGGCCGCACCCACGAAAGCGCCGCCGCATTGTCCCACCTCCATTCCCTCCGGGACGGCCTTCTCGCCGAACTCAAACTCCTCCTAAAGCGCCAATAACAGCCCTGGAATCGGAGGGGCTTCCGAACCTGCCCCAAAGTCACTCCCCAACTACCCTGCAACCAAGCCTGTCGTGCCTCCCTTGGAGTATCATTGCTCGAAAATTCCAAGCAGCCTGAAACACGCTAAATCGGTCTTTATGCGGATGTCCGTGTGTCTGCGCTGTTCACAAGGTGCTGCGTAAAAAATGTTTCGATTGCGCCGGAAACTTTAGACCGAACGTGCACGAATTGCACTGGGAGATTCTCGATGAAAGATTTGCAACACAATGCAGCACTTTGGCTGGCCGTGACCCTCGCATCAACATTGACCGCATGTGGCGGCGGTGGTGGCGGAAGCTCGACAACGCCTCCGCCCGCTACGACCTACACGCTCACTGTGAATTCGCTAAGCCCGGCAACAGGTGTGGCGATGATGGTGTCCCCAGCTGATACCAATGGCGCAACCAGTGGCGCTACGAGCCTCACCCGCACCTATAACTCCGGAACCGTTGTGATCGTGACCGCGCCAGCCTCTTCGGGCAACAACACATTCCAATCATGGTCGGGGTGCACAACCGCCTCCAAGGAAACCTGCAATGTCAGCATGACCGCGAATACCACGGTTACCGCGACCTATGCAGCACCAAAGATCACACCCACGGTCACCGTAAGTCCGGCTTCATTCGCGATTACCACAGCACAATCTCTGTCCGTCGCCATTGCCGTCAGCGGCGGCACGGGCAACCCGGTTGTAACGGGTTCCGTCACGCTCAGCAGCGGAGCATATAGTTCTGCCGCCACCACACTTGCCGGTGGCGCCGCCACGGTGAATGTGCCTGCCGGTTCACTCGCTGTGGGTTCAGACACGCTGACCGCATCCTACACGCCCGATTCCGCAGGCTCTTCTGCATACAACCCAGCCAGCGGAACATCGCCGGTCGTCACCGTGACTGCCGTCGAAACTGCGATCGCCATCGATCAGGCGAGCATCGGGCCGGCCGTCACCGACAAACTTCTCGGTATGAACATGGCTGCCTGGTACGACCCCACCACCTCTGCGATTGTTCCCGCCTTCCAGTTGGCGGGCATCCAGGCCGTGCGCTGGCCGGGTGGTTCGTGGTCCGACGATTATCACTGGGCCACCAATACGATGTGTGGCAACTTCCCAAACAGCAACGCCACCTTTACGAATTTCGTCAATCAGCTCGTGCTGCCGGGCAACTTCGATGTCGCTCTCACCGCGAATTACGGAAGCAATTCAACCTGCAATGGTCCTGGACAGCCTGCAGAAGCGGCTGCGTGGATCACGCAGGCAAAAGCCATCAATGCACATGTCACTCACATAACCGTGGGCAATGAGGAATACGGTAGCTGGGAAGACGATCTGCATACCGCCAAGAACGATGCTGCCACTTATGCCACCGCCGTTGGCACCGCTTCGACCAGTGCCGGGTATTTTGCGCAGATCAAGGCTGCGGATTCCAGTGCGCTGGTAGGCGTCGACGTTAACCCGGGTAACTCGCCCGCGTGGGATCCGATCGTTCTCGGCAATTCGCAATACGACTTCGTCGAATACCACTACTATCCGCAAGCCCCCGGCAGCGAGAGCGACACCTACTTGGTGCAGCAGGCAGCCAGGGGACTTACAACGTCGATCAACACCATCAAGACCGAACTTGCGACCGCGGGCAAGCCCAACACACCAATCTATGTCGGCGAGATAGGCTCAGTCTTCTCGAACCCCGGCAAGCAAAGCCTCTCGATCACGCAGGGTCTCTACGCTGGGCAAGTGCTCGGCGAAATGATGAACGACGGCATTTCACGCGCCACATGGTGGATCGGCTTCGGCAACTGTAACGGCACCCAGGGCAACGATTCCAGCGCCCTCTACGGCTGGCAGAATTTTGGCGGTTACAACGTCTTCGCCGACGGCCCAACCGATACCCCGTGCGCAGGTGCGGGCCCCATCGGAACCATGTCGCCTACGGCGCGTGCCTTCCAGCTTTTCAGCAAGGTCGCGGTCAATGGTGAAAGCGTACTCACCGCCAACGTCACCGGTGACACAACAAACGTGCGCGCGTATGCGGCAACGCACAGCGGCGGCACAGTGCTGGTGCTGTTCAACGTCAGCCAAACCGTGAACGAGACGATAACGGTTTCGCTCTCCGCGCAAAATACCAGTTCCGACATCAGTGTCGAAACCTACAGCAAGGCCATCTACGATCAATCGCAAGCCAACGTCTGGGCTGACCCCACAACCGCAGATATGGGTGCGCAGAACCTGCCCCTTACCCTCACGCTGGTGCCTTGGAGCATGAACGTGGTCATCATCAAGCCGTAGCAGTCTTCGTCTGTGGGGTGAATAAGTGTCGCGACGAACTGCGCTTGTTTCTGCGGCTAAATCAAATCTGTGTGCCCCATCCATGACGTAGTCATGAGTGGGAAACCACGGACGTCATTTCCAGGTGCGGCCGAACGGCGCAATTGCCCGCACCCGACCTCTGTGGTGTCTAAACTTTTAGGGGGGAATTCGCTGCGTTTGGAAGTGGATGGAGCCGACGATCGGACTTGAACCGATGACCTGCTGATTACGAATCAGCTGCTCTACCAACTGAGCTACGTCGGCCTATGAAGCGAGCCCCGCGAACCGCGGTCTTTGGGGTGCATGCGAATGGGCACACTACAAGCGCCGCAGTTCGTGTCTCTTTCGATTGTATCGTCGGGCCTGTATTCGGTAAAGCTGGACGCCAGAGGCAGCCAAAGCACCGCAAGCCGCGTCCCTTCAACATGCATCAGCGAGAGGAGCCCGTCAATTCGATGATGAACCTAACCCTTCTGCTCTCCTTCAAGATCGCCCTCGTCTGGGCGGGAGGTTTTCTAATCGCAGTGGCCGTTCAAGCTCTCTTGCCCGACCAGGCAGGCATCAACCTGACCGGAAAGCAAAGCGTCCTCTTCATTCCCTTTAGCCGCATGGGTTTCTGGACCTGCGTCCTCGCCGCGCTCATCGTCACAGCTCTCGTAGTAGGCCGCGCCATGCTGGCCGACATAGGCTGGAACACCTTCCGCTAAACGAATCCCTCCGCTTTTCTTTTCCGTCGGCCACAGCACACGTGGGTGCCCCATTCATGACGCAGTCTCATCGCGTCATGAGTGGGAAACCACGAACCCGAACGTTGGGTTCCTTGCAGTCCGGGTCCCGCGGAACCCTCCGTGCGTTTGTTAGGGTGAGGGTCTGGCCTTTGAGACCTTGGGACAGCATGACATTACCCCGCTATACTTCTCCCCATGCCAGCAGACCCCATGGAAGAATGGCGCCGTCTCACTGCGCTCTACGGCGAAATGGGCGACCTCGAAATCCGCGAACTCGCCGCACAAATCAACGACCTCACCGACACTGCGCAGCAGATCCTCCGCGAGGAATTGAAGAAGCGCGGCGTATCCGAGAGATCTTCGATTTCGCACTTGACCAGCCGCGAGACCGCCGACAATTCAGCAGAAGTGCACTGGGATTCTGAAGAAGATAGCGACCAGGACGCTGACGGCGCAATTCGGTCAGTTGAATACACCTGGAAGACCGGACTCTGCCGTTGCGACTCAATCGACGAGGCAGCTCAGCGCTGCGAGATGTTGAGTCGTGCCGGCATCGAGAGCTGGGTGCAGCGCCCCGGATCGCAGTTCAGTATTCCCTGGATCGATGCTCCCGGCATCGGCGACATTCAGATCAACGTCGCAGCCGACCAGCTCGAACAAGCCAGAGCGGTGATCGCAGAACCCATCCCGCAGGGCATCATTGATGAGCTCAAAAGAGAAGAAGCAGCCCCCGCCTATGAAATCCCCGTCTGCCCCAAGTGCCAAGCCGAAGACCCCACCCTCGAATCCGTCGAGCCTTCCAACAACTGGCTCTGCGAATCCTGCGGCTACACCTGGTCGGATCCAGTCCCCGACCCAACTACCCCATGACCCGCAACTTAGCCCTCAAAAACGGAAAGAGCCGCCCGGCAACAGGGCAGCTCCTTCCTCAGGGAGAATAGTTCCAACGGAGGCAAAACCATCAGAACTTTCTGGCTGCATAGTAGGTGCGGGGGGCCGGAGTGTCAAGAATAAATCCGGAGCAATGTAAATAGCTTTATTTGTAATAGGTTACAGCGACGTCAATTCTTCCGACGCTTATCTTATTTTCGCCGGACATTCGCCTTTTAAACTCCGTTTAGTGCCGCGTTTTCTAGGTGTTTTCTAGGGTTTACGGCCGTTTTTCCACAGGCAAAATGCCCTGGTTAACGGTTCGGATGCGTCGCGTGATTCCACTCACCCCTTGGTTTCAGTCCTCGAGATGCAGCCGGATAAATTCGACATCGTACATCGCAGAGACCGGCTTGCCCCGCGCGACCCGGTAAAGCGCCCTGCCACCGCCCAGAAAGAACCCCAGCAGGATAGCCGCGCTGCATCCGACGATCACCAGCATCGCGATGCCCATCAGGAAGCGGCTCGTCTTTACGATCTCGTTGTCCCTGTCTTGCGGCATCCGGGTCAGTTCGGCCGAATAATGCACTTGAGTCAGCAGTTTGTGGCTCTCGTCGGGAATGGCGTCTCCGCTAACCAGCCCCACAATCGGTCCGCTGCGGATCACCTCCAGCGAAACCTGGTCAGAATCCTGCAACGGCTTCGGAAACGTCGGCTGAGCCGCGCTTCCCGCCTTGAGGTACTCGCGAATCTTCTTTTCCTGCGCCTCAGCCATCTGCGGCGTGGGGTAGTCGATCAGCGTCAGCGTCGCGGGTCCTGACGGCAGCGAGTAATTCGCCGTTACCGCCTCCGCGTCGCGATCAAATCCCACTTGCTCCGGCGGCAGTACGCCACCCGAGCCTGCATAACCGGCAGGCCCCTGCGCAAAATGCGTTGTCTGCTTATCCAGCGAGTCCTGCGGCAGGTTGGCCAGAATGGGCGGGGGCAGAGCGCGGTTTCCTTGCGGCAAGGGCAGTCCCTTCGCCAGTTCCCGCATCTCACCCGCCGACATCGGCCCCACATGCGAGAACGTCGCATCCACCACCGTGTTGCCCTTCCAGAAGAGTACGCGGTTCTTGTCCGACGTCGCGCCCTCGCCGATATCTGCCTTCGGCCATCCATTCTGGCGATAGAACGAATACGCTCCGTACGCGCCGCTCACGTCCTGGAAGCTAAGTGCCCTTACGTTCAGAGTCTCATCGCCACGCTTGTAGCTGGCCGTCATCCCACCTGTGCAGCCGTACTCCTTCAGCGCCGCCACGTTGGCATTGTCCAGTTCCGCTGGATCGGTGACCGGCTTAGGCTTATCCGCCGCCGCCCATCCTGCAAATCCATCCGGCAGCAAAGGCCTTTCTTTCGGAGCGGTGGGCGAACCAGTCGTAACCATCATTGGAGTGGGCTTCTTAGGGGGAGTCTGCTGTGCTTCAAGGCACAGTCCCGCACCAGCCAAAGTCGCTACACCCGCTGCCATAAACATCCACCGCATCCCAGATACTCCCAATCTCAGGCTACCACTCAGGCACTTGCACAAAGGCCCCTTCGCCCGGCTCTCCCCGCGCACGTCCATCTCTTCTTTGACACCATGAACCCTGGAAATGTTCGCTTAGCAACAGGCGCACATCTGCATCTCTGTTCGCGAACCGCGCATCGAACCCGGCATCACGAAGGAGAATCAGATGTTCCGCCTGTCCTTATCCGTTCTTGGGATTTCAGCACTCGCCGCAGTCTGGGCCATTTACCGCAATCAGCAGGAGAAAAAGCCGATGCCGGTTACAAGAGCAGCCGAGCTGCTGCAGGAGGCATGGGCCGACCACCATACCACCGCTTAATTCCGCAAGCCGTCCGCCTCGGTGATCGACTCCGCATGAATCAATGCGATGCGAGTCACCCTCACACCGCCGGCAAACCCTCAGGCATCGATCCCTGTTGCAGCGGTGGCGGATACAGCAGATCTCCCAGCACCTGGTAGCGTCCCGCGTAGAAAAGAATCGCGTACTCGCGTGTTGCCGTGCTCAGCGGTCCGCCCAGGCAAATGCTCGCCAGCACTAGAAAGCCAAACGCCACCAGCCCAAAGAACACCTGCAGCAGAATACCCGCCACAGAAGCCGAGCCTGCCGAATTCGCGAACGCCGAATGAATACCAAACTCCACTCCGGCTACCGCCCCCGCCAGCACAAGTCCCGGAATCAGCAGGATCATAAAGATGGCGATCGATGCGATGATCGGCAGAATCAGGCGTAGCAGCGCATACGCAAAAAACTGCCCCTTCTCCGCCCTGATCCGCGCCCAGGCAGAACTCCACGCCTCCCCCGCGGACGCGTTCTCCAATGCGATGTGTGGCAGCATCCAGTCGCGCAGAACAATGTCGAGTGCGATCGCAGTCACCACCAGCAGGAAAATAATTGGGAGCAACGGGAGAAGCAGACCGATTATCAAGCCGATATTCGGATTGCCTCCCGGCTGCATGTCATGAAACACGCGCCAGAACCCCGCCGCAAACGGAATCGCGATCAGACCCACTATGAGCAGGTAGCAGGCGCCCACCACAACATTCAGCCAGAAAAATCGCGAAGACTGCTCCTTATAGAGTTCCCAGCCCGGCCTGATCAACTTGGTGTTGTGCACCAGGCAATGGAAGAACGCAAACCGCAGTCGTGTGATCAGGTAGAAAATCACCGCCGCAATCAAGAAAGCCAGCAGAATGGCCGCCACCCCTTCAGCGATCCACAACGGAGGAATATTTGCCAGGGAAGGAATCATTGCCCCCTGGCCCGACGACGAACCACCGCCACCGTGCGACGACGGCGTCGATGAACGGAAATTGCTCCCCTGCCCCTCCGTAATCAAGGCGACCAGGCCAAGCTTCAGAAACGTACCCCAGCGGAAAGGCCTGAACAGAAAATCCTTCGTCCGTAGAACTGCGGGAGAGATAGCATCGGCGGCAGACATGGCGTGCATACGCGTGACCTTTCCAGGGAACCCAGCCTACCACGGTGACTACGCAGATTACACCTGCCCGGTTCCATCGCCCCTCTTGAGCGGCTACTTACCCACCGAACTCGGCTTGGCCTTCCCTATCCGCATGTAAAAGCCGAAGATTGGCCCCCAGACATTGATTCCGAAGTTCACAACTTGCGGATTCGACAAACCGGCGTTGGAAACATGCATGTATGTGGCTCCGCCCGCGAGACTAAATCGCGGATTGAAGTTATATCGCGCGCCTGCACCCATCATGTAGGTGAATGTCAGGTCCTGTCCCTGCGCGTACTCCACTCCATCTGGCCCTTTTGCGTCGATGTTTCCGACCCCTCCACGCATTTCAAAGTAGGGCGCAACTCGCCATCGGCGTGGCACAAAATTGTGTCGAATGCCAAAGTCGAACGCAACATAGCGGGTCTCGGGTCCACGCGGAATAGACGTGTAGGAACCGCTGAACGAAAAATCAGTATTGCCCCGGAGAATTCGCGGCCCTCCCTCGATGTTGCCAAGCTGCCACCGAACAGAGGCGAAGTTTGGAACCAGCGTATAGCTGAGCGGCCACTTTGTATAGGAGTCGCCCGTGAGGAAGTTGTAGACAAACGGAATATTGATGGGGAGATAACCGGATTCCAGCGAGAATTCCAGCTTGTTCTTGTAATAAATATCCTCGTTGAAGTCCGGCAATTTGGAACGTGGGCCCTTTCCCGGGCTGACACTATCATCGGCCGTCGGGTTGGCCGAGTGCTCAGACTCCGCCTGCTGCCCCAGGACGCCTCGACTGAAGACCAGGAGCGCGATCGCAAAATAAACGGCCTTCTGCAGGAATGCCTCGTTCCGCTTCATTCCTCTCCATTGAGACTGCGAATCGCGTCATTGCTCACGTTCCAATGAGAACTTACAAAGGCAGATTATGACAGAAATCGCGTCGGATTCCACGCCCCCCGTCGATGGAGGGGATCGCTATCCGCGTCTTTTGATCCGGATGGCATCAACATGTCCTGAGTCTCGGAAGAATCGTAGACTGCCTGTCCGTTAGTTAGGATCGAGCCTGCTGCATCCCTGAAGCGTTCTCGCGTTGATCAACCAGCCAGTTATCGAAAATGGCTAGAGCCCGCTCGCACACCATCCGGTGCCGCTCCCTCTTGTCTCGCACTTTCTTCCGTACTTCCTCTTCCAGCGGTTCCAGCAAGTCAAACGTGATATTTGCTGGTTGAAAATTCTTCGCATCCGCGTGCGTAATGTAGTGCACCAGCGATCCCAGCGCCGTACCCCGTGGCACGGGCATTGTCTCTTCGCCGCGCGCCAGCGCCGTCGCATAAATTCCCGCCAGCATCCCTGTCGCAATCGACTCCGTGTAGCCTTCCACGCCCGAAATCTGACCCGCAAAAAGAATCCGCGGTTCGCTCTTCAACCGCAACAACTCATCGAGCAGAACAGGCGCACAGATATACGTGTTGCGATGAATCTGTCCATAACGCAAGAACTTCGCATCCTCCAGACCCGGAATCAGCCGCAGCACCCGCGCCTGCTCGCCCCACTTCAGGTGATTCTGAAAACCAACAAGGTTGTAGCTGTCCGCGCGCACATTCTCCTTGCGCAGTTGCACCACAGCCCAAGGCATCTTCCCGGTTCGCGGATCGTTCAATCCCTTCGGCTTCATCGGACCAAAGCGCAGAGTGTCGCGCCCCCGCGTCGCCAGCACCTCGATCGGTAAACATCCCTCAAAATAATCGAGCTTCTCCCACTCCTTGCTCTCCGCCGCCTCAGCCGCTATCAACGCGTCATAAAACTTGTCGTACTCCTCGCGATTCATCGGGCAGTTGATATAGTCCGCCGTGCCCTTGTCGTAGCGCGCCGCAAAGTACACGCGCTCCATGTCGATCGATTCCGCGTCCACAATCGGTGAGATCGAATCATAGAACGCCAAATGTCCCGATCCCGTGATCCGCTGAATCTCCTCGCTCAGCGCGCCCGATGTCAACGGCCCCGTCGCCACAATCGTCGCCGCATATTTATGCGCCGGATCATCGAGCCGCACAACCTCTTCTCGAAACACGCAAATTGCCGGCTCATTTTGAATAGCGTCCGCAATCCGCCGCGAAAACTCCACGCGATCCACCGCCAGCGCATGCCCTGCTGGAACAGCGGTCTCATCCGCGATCCGCAAAAGCGCCGACCCCGCGCGCCGCATCTCCTGCTTCAGCAGCCATGGAGCCGTATTCGGCGACTCGCTCTTCAGCGAGTTCGAGCACACCAGCTCGCCAAACTCAATCGTCTCGTGCGCTGGCGTCAGGCGCGGCTTCCCATCCACCATCGCGCGCATCTCGTAGAGATCCACCTCGCAGCCCAGCCG
>NZ_JBARMD010000340.1:0-4911 GCF_049802275.1 Occallatibacter sp.
TTGGCGTGCAGCAGTAGTTCACCTCGTAGTGCGACGATGCCCTGGGTACCGCATAGCTGAAGACGGCGTCTACCGCGCTGCCGCCTTTCTCCCAGTGGCTCCAGGTCAGCTTGCTTCTCGCCGCATCGACCAGAACGGTTCCAAGAATCGGACCAAAAACACCCCAGGTAGTGAGCCCGCGCGGAGCGGCGGCTGGTTTCTTGCTCGGTCCCGCATCGACTTCTTCCCGTCCGTTCCGGTAGAGCACGGTCACGCTTGAGGCGCGAACAAAGTGAAGCGGCTGGTAAGGGGTGCTGCCGAAGCTTTTCTGCAATAACGGCGTATCCTCAAAGTGCGTGGTTTCGCGCGTGGCAAAGAAATTGGGTAACTGCGGAATGGTGCGGGTCACGTAAGCGACGGCAAGACCCATGATTCTGCGCTGCTCTGCAATATCCGGGGCGGGGATCGCAGGAATGTCAGATGCCGGAGGAGCAAGGAAGGCGGATCGATCAGCAAGGATCCGCAGATTCTCTGAGGCCTGTTTGCCGGGCAAAGCGGCTTTCAACTGCGAAAGCTTATCCGCGCTCAGCCTTTCCGTCAGTTCCAGGTCGGATATTTGTTGCGCAACCTCCGCGTCTGACTTTCCCTGAGCTGCGGTCAGAGTCTGCTCAAGCTGCGAAACGGTAACACGCTTCGCCGCCAGCGCAGGAATCGTGATCGCAGTTAAAAGGAGCAGGACCGTCAATCTGTACACGGCGAAGTCTCCACTATTGTCCCAGCTGAGAAAGCTTCACCGCGCGCCCAGTCCGCGCCGATTCCCGCGCCGCATCCAGAATCTGCATCACGATTACATTCGTATCCAGCGACGTCAGATCGCCACGGGGCACGATCTCGCCGCGCAGCACGGCCGAGAGATACGCCAGCGAATCGCGCTCGCGCGCGGGCAGCGGGGGAGCCGCCGATGTATGTTCTTCCGCATCGTGCTGGTGGCGGATGCGAATCTGGTCGGCGGCAACGGCGATCGCATATCCCGTTGCACCGTAGACCTCCATATCCTTGCGCCCGAACGGCCAGTTCCAAGATCCCATGATCACGGCCTGCGCATGCGGATACTGCAGGATGATGGTCGAATCGTCATCGACATTCGGATAAATCTGCGGCTTGTCGTGATTGACCACAGCCGTAACCGTCAGTGGCGTCTCGCCGTGCATCAGCCACGTGGTCAGGTCCACGCCATAGCAGCCAAAGTCGTAGAGCGCGCCAGCGCCGTTCTGTGCGGGATCGGTAAGCCAGTTGAGAAACTCCGGCGGTACGCCAATCTCCTTCGGCCCCTGGTGCCCATCATGAACAACCACGCGCCGGATTTCGCCGATGCGGCCCTCGCGCACCTCGTCGTAAGCCGCCCTGTCGCTCGGATACCACGTAGTCTCGTAGTTCACCAGCACCTGAATCTTGTGGTCATGCGCAATCTGCCGGATCGCCAGCGCATCATCAAGCGATATGGTCAGCGGCTTCTCCACCATCGCCGAGACGCCGTACTGCGCGGCAACCTCGATCGCGTGGCGATGTTCGCCGATCGAGGTGTACACCAGCACCGCCTGCGGGTGGGTCCGCTCGATCATGTTGGCCTCGCTCTTGTAGAAGAGCGAATCGGGCAGCCGGTATTTTTTGCCATACTTCTGCCAGAGCGCCGTGTCAGCATCGGCAATGCCGACCAGTTGGACATCTGTGTGCTTCGGAAGCTGGCCCAGAAAGCCTTCAACGTGCCCATGCTCGAGGCCCACAATGGCCACCTTCAGCGGTTGCGGCATTTCGGCCTGGACGCGGAGTGGCGCGGCAGCAAACAACGCGATCATGAACATTGCGATGAACGGAAGACGACGGCGAGAAATTAGAGTGCGCATCGAGATTGGACGCCTCCTGCGGCCCTGATTCTACAGGTCGTGGCCTTGACCACCTGCAGTAAAGACGTGCCAAGGTTGACCCAGGTTCGGTGCGCGAACAAAGCGCGTAAACCGGCGGATCACAAAATCCGTCAATCCACTCATGGGGATTGCAGCGATTCGTTTTCGGTGCCCCTGCTGCGGATACAGGACTCTGGAGGCGCCAAATACACTGGGCCTTTGTCCGGTCTGCTGGTGGGAGGACGATGGGCAGGAGGACGTCGATGCGTCTGACGTCCGGAACACCGTAAACGGCGAGTTGAGCCTTAATGCGGCCCGATTGCACTATTCCCAGTGCGGTGCCGCACACCCCCGCTTTCTGCCCTACGTTCGAAAACCAGAGGTCTCTGAGCAGTAACGTGTCTTTGGCGGTGCAGAGGCGCTCCCATCCCTGTCCGGCCGGTTTGACCGCCCCCGCAAACCCTCTTACCATGAACTGAGGCAATTCCCCCGCCACAGGATGCTGTTACCCTCCGGCGACAGCCCGCTGTAGCAGCAAGATTTGGCGCGACGCGCCCGGAAGGCAAAACGTTGAGCACCGCTGACACTCTCGAAACGAATCCAACCTCGGGTGCACCCGAGGAGTCCCATAGCCACGAAGGCCACGATCACGAACACAACCACGAACATCAGCATGGACCGGTACTCAATCCGGAATGCACGCGCGAGCTGGTGCTTGACGTTCCCGCCGACGAAGTCTCCAAGGCCTTCCGGAGCGTCACACGCAACTACCAGAAGTATGCGAAGCTTCCTGGCTTCCGTCCCGGCAAGGTGCCCGAAGCGGTGGTTCGCCGCCGGTTTGCCAACGAAATACGTAAAGACGTCATCGACAGCCTGCTGCCGGAGCGTTTCAGCAACGGAGTCCGTGAGCTGGGAATCCGGCCCGTAGGCCAGCCGCAGGTGACAGAGCTTACGGTTGACGAAGGCCAGCCGCTGCACGTCAAGGCTGTCTTCGAATACCTTCCTGACATCTCCATTGAAGGCTACGAACAGGTTGTTGTAGACAAGCCCTCCGTCGAAGTGACCGACGAAGAGTATGCTCACGAGTTGGCGCAACTGCGGGAATCCCGCGCGGTTGTTGAGCCGGTGGAAGAAGAACGCGCTATTGTCGACGGCGACTGGGTTGAGATCTCCTATAGCGGCAGGGTGAGCGACGACGCCGAAGCTGCGCCGATTAAAGGCGAGGACTCCCTTGTCGAGGTTGGCGGCAAGGATACGGTTGAAGCCTTTACGCAGGTGCTGCGTGGCGCAAGGGCCGGGCAGGAACTGCAAGCTGAAGTCATCTATCCCGCCGACTATCCCGAAGCCAGGCTCCAGGGCAAGACGGTTGCGTACGATGTAACCGTAAAGGGAATCAAGAAGCGGACCCTTCCCGAGTTGAACGACGATTTCGCCAGGGAACTGGGAAATTACGAAAGTTTGGATGATTTGCAGTCCCGTGTCCGCGAGCACATGGCAAACCGTAAACGCCGCAGCATCGAGGCCGAAACCAAGGACCGGCTGTTCGCCGCGCTGATCGAGAGATACCAGTTCCCGGTTCCGGAAAGCCTTGTACAAGACCAGATTGATGCCCGGCTGGAGCGGGGATTGCGCGCCCTTGCTGCCCAGGGCATGAATCCCGAACAGATGCGCCAGCTCGATTTCAGCCGGTTGCGTCCAGCCCAGCGTGATTCCGCCGTAGCCGAGGTAAAAGCCCACGTTCTGATGGACCGGATCGCTGATAAAGAAGGTGTTACGGTCAGCGACGAAGAATTGGACAGGGAGTTACAATTAGCTGCACTTCAGTCACGCGAACCGTACGAAACGCTGCGGCAGCGTTTGACTGATGACGGCGGTATCGCTAGAATCCGTGAACAATTGAAGAGAGAAAAGACCGCCAGTTTGCTGTATGAGAGATTGCCCGCGTAGCAGTTGCGCTGGCCCAAACGCCGTGGAGAAAGGGACTTGCATCGCCCTGCACCCCACGGCCATCAAATAGTCGGGGAGTAGCCCGGGTAAACGGGAGATATCCCCGCGAGGGACGAGACTCGAATGGCATTGGTTCCCATGGTGGTTGAGCAGACGAGTCGGGGCGAGCGCGCCTACGACATTTATTCCCGTCTGCTTCGCGATAACATCATTTTCCTCGGCACGCCGATCGATGATCAGGTAGCCAATCTTATCGTTGCCCAGATGTTGTTCCTCTCCGGTGAAGACCCCGAAAAGGATGTGCAGCTTTACATCAATTCACCGGGGGGGTCCATTACCGCCGGGTTGGCAATCTATGACACCATGCAGTTCATTCGGAACAATGTGGTGACATACTGCATAGGGCAGGCAGCCAGCATGGGTGCATTCCTGCTGCTTGCCGGGACGAAGGGCAAGCGGTTTGCACTGCCGAACTCGCGCATCCTGATTCACCAACCCTCGATGGGAGGGCTGAGCGGCCAGGCAACGGACATCGATATTCACGCGCGAGAGATCCTGCGCATCCGGGAGATTACGAACACCCTGATGGCGAAGCATACGGGCCAGCCACTCGACCGCATTGAACGCGACGTGGAACGCGACTTCATTATGAATTCGCAGCAAGCCAAGGAATACGGAATCATCGACGAAATAATCGACCGGCCGCGGACATAGCGGTCGCGCAACTGCAGGCAGTATCAAATTTGTGAGGCCAAGGGGAGCCAATAATGAAAACGCGCACGGGACCTGAAGAAGCGCTGCGGTGCTCGTTCTGCCACAAATCGCAGGACGCCGTAGCGAAGTTGATCTCGTCGCCCAGCGACTATCCACGGGCATACATATGCGATGAGTGTGTCGCTGTCTGTAACTCCATCCTTGAAGACGATCGAGGAGATGCCGCGCATCCCGCGGCCGCCGCCGGCCACCTGCCCAAGCCGCAGGAAGTCAAAAGCTTCCTCGATGACTTCGTAATCGGGCAGGACCAGACCAAAAAGAAGCTCGCAGTTGCCGTTTACAACCACTACAAGCGCGTGCAGATGAA
>NZ_JBARMD010000341.1:0-1597 GCF_049802275.1 Occallatibacter sp.
TTTGCGATCTGATGCGTAGCATTGCCCAGCGAAGTCATTGCCGCAATCATATCCAGCACTACGGCCAGCCCTGATCCCTTCCAGAATCCGACCGGCAACAATCGCTGCGACTTCTCAATCGCCCCCGGATCACGCGTCAGCCTTCCTTCCGTGTCGAATCCGCCCTCTACGGGCAACATCTCTCCCCGTTTCCGATAGGTCTCCAGCGCCCCATATGAGAATTGCGACATCGCCATGTCTAGCACCACGTGTCCCTTCGCGCGCGGCACCGCGATCACCAGCGGATTGTTCCCGATCGCCGGCTCAACGGCACCCCACGGTGGCACATTCGGCATCGTGTTCGTCCAGCAAATGCCGATCACGCCCGCATCTGCCGCCTGCCATCCATACGTGCCGCCGCGCATCCAGTGATTCGTATTACCCATCGCCACGCAGCCAATCCCATGCTCGCGGCTCAATTCAATCGCCTGCGCCATCGCCTTGTGCGCATTTAGATTCCCAGGCCCCCGCTGTCCATCCCGCCGTTCCATCGCTCCAAACTGCGCCAACACTTTCGGTTCCGCATTCGGATCGACACTCCCATTCCGCACCGTCGACACAAAGCGCGCGAATCGGTTCACGCCGTGCGAATACACTCCATCGCAGGTAGTCTCCGCAAACAGGCGCGCGCATAACTCTGCACGGGCGTCGCTGAATCCAATGGAACGCAGCACGTCTGCCAGCCTGCTCTCAACATCTTCAAAGCGGATTCTCAGCATGCAGTTTCACCCACTCCGCGAACACGAGCGGCGCGCGTCTAACTCCGCTGGCTCCGTTCGATCGTGTTCACTGACCCCTGATCACTGACGACTGATCACTGTCCCTTGTGGTAATTCGGATAAGCAGGTTTGTGCACCTCCGGCTGCGGCGACTTGGCCAATTCCTCGAGCGCCAGCGAAACAGCCTTTTCCAACTGCGGATCGTGCCCCTCGCTCACCGCCTTCGGATCCTGCTCGACCACGTAGTCGGGATCCACACCATGATTCTCAACGTCCCACTCGCCCTTCGGCGAGAAGAACGCCACGCTGGGCGAAGTCACGTGTCCGCCATCCATCAACACTGGAATCGGCCCGATGCCCACCAGGCCGCCCCAGGTCCGCTTGCCGACAAGAGGACCCAGCTTTGCCTGCTTGAACAACCACGGCAACGCATCGCCGCCCGAACCCGAAAACTCATTCGCGATCATCACCTTCGGTCCATAAACACCCGCATTTGGCGTGTGCTCGATCTTTCCGTACCGCGGCGCCCAGTAAGATTCGATCCGCCGCCCCAGTACTTCGATAAAGTAATCCGCCACCTGCCCGCCGCCATTGAAGCGCTCGTCAATCACCGCACCCTGCTTATTTGTCTGCGCAAAGTAGTAGCGATTGAAATTTGTGAACCCACCCTCGCCCGTGTCCGGAAGATACACGTACGCAAGCTTGCCGCCCGAGAGCTGGTCCACCTTCTTCTGGTTGCTTTCGATCCAGTCAACATTGCGCATCGCCGCTTCGCTCGCAATCGGAGTCACCGAAATATCGCGCGGCGTCTTCCCCTCCGCATCACCGATTCGCAAGCT
>NZ_JBARMD010000342.1:0-5334 GCF_049802275.1 Occallatibacter sp.
TGTTCAAGGGCGACTCGCCCGAAGTGGCGGAGAAATTCGCCAAGGCCGATCCCTATGTCGCCAGCGGCATCGTCAGGCGCTGGCACGTCCGCGAGTGGACCACGGTCGTTGGCGATCTTGCATCTAATCCAAAACGCCCCGCCTGATGGCCCGCACAATTTCCATCGGGCAGGTTTCGTTCGCGGGTCTGCAGGTCCTCAGCAACCTCACTGGCAATGCCATCGACGCGATGGCCTCCAGGGGTGCCGCCTCCTGATCCGCAGCCGGGAAGCTACGGAGTGGAAGACCGAAAGAAAAGGAATCGTCTTAACTGTCGCCGACACCGGTTGCGGCATGTCCCAGCAGACCCTGACCAGGATCTTCGAGCCGTTCTTCACCACCAAGAGTCACAAAGGAAATGGAATCGGACTCTGGATCAGCCGCGGAATCGTAGACCGCCATCACGGCCTGCTCACGGTTCGATCGCGTTCTGCGGCAGAACGTTCAGGCACGGTATTTGCCTTCTTCCTGCCATTTAACGCCACCGCCCGCAATTGACTGCGCGGTTCTCGCGTCTATTCTTCTTCGGGCAGAACTATAAATGCCGGAGCCGAACGTGGAAAATCGATTAGGGAAAAAGCACCTGCAGTAGCGGCTGCGCCTTGCCACGCCGGCGACTGCAATTCCGGCATCGGCTTGGCTTGGAACAGCTTCTTGCACTGCCGCGCAGTCCAGCGCGCCCAGTTCTTCGACTTCTTTCTGCGCGCGCTGTCCGTCGAAATTCCCGTGCCCGCATACATCTGCCGGTAAAGTTTGGAGAGGAAAATGAACCCGAGGCGTGCGCGCAGAGTCGGCGTGCACGCCGACCGCTGCCAGATGGCGCTCCAGGTGTAGAACCTGTCCCACACACGCTGCGTACGCTCGCGAATCTCATCGGAGCTCATCGACGGATGCGGTGTAAACATCTTGGGGCGAACCTCGGTCGGGATCAGCCAATAACGAGTCAGGGGTATATCGCCCACCAGCGTGGGATGCGCGGACTGCTCCTTCTCCCACCGCCCGAAATCGACTGTGCCCGGGAACGGCGTCATCATCACGAACTGCGCAAACGTCACGCCCGCTTTCAGCGCCATCTCCACCGTCGCGTCAAAGGTCGCAGGCTTGTCCGTCGGCAATCCGAAGATGAATGAACCAAGCACGTGAACCCCATGCTTCTTGAACGTCTGCAACTGCTTTGCCAGCGCCTCGCCGGAGTAGTTCCAATCCTTGAAGACTGCCTTGAGGCCCTCAGGCGTCACCGCCTCCACACCCACCAGTGCCCCTTTGATATTGGCTTTGCGCATGGCGTCGAGGTACTCGCCGTCTTCGCCCGCCTCCATCGTGATCTGGGTGAAGAACACCATATCCTTGGGCAGCTTGGCGAGCTCTTCCATTAACTGAAAGCGTTCATTGCGAATCGTCGTGAGCTCTTCAACTTTGGCAAAGTTCTTCTGCTCCCGCGCCAGTCGCAAATCGGTCAGTGTAACGGGATAGAAGTTGTCGTCGGCCAGCGCGATAAACCGGAAGCCAAGCCGACGAAGGCTTACGATCTCATCAACCACTCTTTGAAACGAACGCTGTCGCGGCTTCTGTCCATCGGTGCGCCAAACGCTGCAGAACGAACAGTGCTTGGGGCATCCACGAATGGTTTGCACCGAGGCCCACATGTATTTGTCAGGCCGCATCAGGTCCCAACGCGCGGCGAGGAACTGCGTGCCTTCTATCCGGCCACCTTCATAGACGCGCTCAGGTGTTCCGGCCATGCAATCCGCCACCGCCGTGCCCCAGGCAATATCGCCATCGCCCTTCACCACGGCATGCGCTTCGCCGCGGTCCAGTGCTTCCTCTGGAAAGAGCGTAGCGTGGATGCCGCCGTACACCACCCATGCGCCACGCGCTCGCGCCAGGCGCCCAACCTGGTAGCCGCGCAGAGCATTACCCGTGTGCACACTGATGCCGACAATATCTCCGGGTTGAATACTCTCAGGCACAATCTGCTCGAGTGATTCATCTACCAGGATCGGGGTACCGGCCGATGCGGGTGTTGCCGCAGCAAGCACAAACAGCCATCGCGGTGTGATGACAGCCGTGCCAAAGGAATTGTCGCTGGGATTGACCAGATGAACGCTCGTAGGACCCCCGCCTTTCGGTGTGCATGTCCGTCGCGGTGGGAATCGGGCGATGAGCAAGGCTCACGCCGATACGCGGAACTGCACCCTGGCAGGGAACTAAGCGTCTGTGGCCTGCTGTGTCGCCTATCATACACAACCCACGCACTCCCACGAAACCCCATCAATCGCCCTCCCCGTGAATCGACCGCCAAAGTCGCCAGCGGATGCCTGAATTGCGACCCCAAGTGACTCAATCGAAAGTCGTTTGCGTAACCCTTCCCAAATGCAAACTATTTTGCCGACCCCACTTCTCCTGTACACGAAAAACATGCTTTTGGGGGGTGTCGCAGTTACTTCAGCCCCCAGGTCCAGGTCAGCCCTGAACTCGTTCCGTAGTCGCTGCCCGGCAGGTTCGGCGGCGGCTCGTTGTCCCAGTTGCCGTAGAAAGAAACATTGAACTTGAGATCGCCGATGATCTTCACGTAGTAGGATGCGTTAATTTGAAATTTGAGCCGGCCAGGCTGGGAGACAGCCGGTAGCAGTGCGCCGTCTATATTGAGGCTGGTTTTGCTGAATCGGAAGAATCTCGCATTCGCAAAGATCAGCGCGGTAGCAAGATTCTGTTTGCTGACCTGCGGCTCGGAGTTTTCATAGTTGGTGCCCTGCCACCCCAATCCACCCAGCACGGCAATCGACGCATTATTTGTGTTCTTCAGATAGCGGCCGACGCCGCCGCCCAACGTGATCTGGTTCCGAATCTGCTGTTCCGAACTCTGTAAAGCACTGCCTACACCCTCATAGAACCAGTTCTTTGGCGGAAGCAGATGTTGACCCACAAGCGTCAGTGAGTTTCGTGCGGAAGCACTGGCGCCGGCGCTGGACGAAAGACTCGAAGAAAAGCCGGCCGACGCGTTCCAGCGCTCGCGCACATACTCCTCATTCGAACTCAGGTTGAACTGCGTTGATGAGTTTCCTTTGGAATAGATTGTCCCGAAGGTGATGTCACCGCTGAATCGTTCCCAGAACCGGTCGGATGTTGCCACCATGTCAACGATCTGCGAACGTTCGATCACCTCAGGCCTGTTCTCCGCGTTTTCAACTACCTCAATCTTTACGGGCTGATCTTCGGGTCTTTCCGGAGTTTTGAGTGTTCCCGTATACACAATCCCACTCTCAGTCTTGACAACGAACAGCTGGGTGCTCTCGAGGCGGCCCACTTTTGACCAATCAACGGATGCTGTTCCGTCGATGTAGTCGAAGCTGACATAAAGCACTCCCCCGCTGAGCCCCTTCACCTCGCAGGTCATGCGGTCTCCGTTTTTCATGATCAGCACATCGGTCTTGTTGCGCGCGAACAGCGGTAAAGCAAATAGGAAAGGGAGAGCAGATGAGATGGTCAAGGCTCGGATGTTCATAATGGACCTCTTGATGCCAGGTTGCATGGACCGGTTGAAAAGACTGAACTGGATGGAACGATGCGGCGCACCGTGAATGTGCCGCTCAGCTGGGAGTCGCCGGGACCGTTCCGCCGATAGGATGGCGAACTGATCATTCGCGGTCAGTCCGCGTCGGATGCGGCATCCGTCAGCCCGAGAATGCGGGAATGACTCCGGGCTGTCCACTGGCATGTATCCCAGTATTGGGCTTACACAGGTTTCCTGTACACTGGAGTGTTCACTCGCCATGCAAAGCAAATACCCAATCGGCATCCTCGGCGCGACCGGAATGGTCGGCCAGCGCTTCATTCAGCTGCTCGAAAACCACCCATGGTTTGAGATCACCTGGCTCGCCGCCAGCGACCGCTCCAGCGGCAAGCTTTATGGTGAAGCCGCCAAGTGGCGTCTCGACACCCCCCTCCCCGAGCGCATCGCGCGCATGACGGTTGCTCCTGCCGAGCCCGAAGGCGCACCGAAAATTATCTTCGCCGCCGTCGACGCCGCCATTGCCCGCGAAATGGAGCCGAAATTCGCCAATGCCGGCTGTGCGGTCGTCTCCAACTCCAGCGCCTACCGCATGGCGCCAAACGTGCCGCTCGTCATTCCCGAGATCAACGCCGACCACCTCCACCTGATCGAAGAGCAGCCCTCGCGCCGCGAATCCGGCGGCTACATGGTCACCAATCCCAACTGCTCCACCATCGGCCTCGTCCTCGCTCTCAAGCCACTCGAGGAACGCTTCGGCATCGACCAGATCTTCGTCACCACCATGCAGGCCGTCTCTGGCGCGGGCTATCCCGGCGTGCCCTCCATGGACATCCTCGGCAACGTCATCCCCTACATCGGCAGCGAAGAAGAAAAGATGGAAGCCGAGACCCTGAAGCTTCTCGGCCATCTCGACGGCAATCACGTCACCCCGCTTGCAGCCAGAATTAGTGCCCACTGCAACCGTGTCGCCGTTGAAGATGGCCACACCGAAAGCGTCTCCATCAAGCTCGGTAACAAACTCGGCCGCCCTGTGACCCACGAAGACATACTCGCCGCCTGGTCTGACTTCATGCCGCTCAAGCTGCAGCATCTCCCTATGGCACCCGAGCAGCCGATCGAGTTTGCCCCGCAACCGGACCGCCCGCAGCCCCGCCTCGACCGCAATCGCGGACGCGGTATGGCCGTCACGGTTGGTCGACTTCGCCCCTGTAGCCTGCTCGATTGGAAGTTCACTGTGCTTTCCCACAACACCATTCGCGGAGCCGCAGGCGCCGCCATCCTCAACGCCGAACTGCTGGCCAGCCTGGGCAAGTTGGAACCCGTGGCCGAAACCGCCACCCGCGCGTAAAAGAGAAGCGGTGCAAAGATATCTGCTTGCATCAGGGCATGACTGGAAAAAAGAAGAAGCGGTCCAAGAAGCTCCACTTGTATCAGGGCATGACTCGTAAAAGAGAAGCGGTGCAAAGAAATCTGCTTGTATCAGGGCATGACTTCAGTCATGCCGAAATACCCGGGTAAGAAGGTGGGGCTTTTTAGCCCCTGAGTCAGAATCATCGGAGGGTACGGGCTTCAGCCCGTACATCAAGCCTCCAGAAGAAAGTGGGGCTTCAGCCCCTGAGGTCGGAACAAACAACGCATGAGCCTGGTCGTGATGAAATTCGGCGGCACCTCGGTGGAAGACCCGACCGCCATCAACCGCACCGCCGCCATCGTCGCGGGCCGTGTAGCCGCCGGCAAACAGACCGTGGTTGTCGTCAGCGCCATGGCCAAGGTCACTGACC